>JAFAKB010000004.1 GCA_019235885.1 Candidatus Eremiobacterota bacterium
GTTCCGGACGGGACGAAGTCGTACCGCGCGCCGTCGATGTCGTAGACGCTGAAATGGCCGGGCGACGTGCGGATGACGTGCGCGTCGAACGTGTTCGTCCAGCCGTTGCCGTACAGGCCGGTCCAGGTCTGCAGATCGCCGCTCACCACCGCCGGGCTCTGCGAGTTGTACGTCCGGCGAAAGGCCAGCGCGACGCCCTTGTGCGGCACCGCCATGTCGTCGTCTTGGAGCACTAGGTTCCCGGTCCCGACGTTGACCATGACGTGGCCACCGCCGGGCACGTTCTCTTCCTGATAGCGCCACCAGTGATTGATGCCGGTTCCGGAGGCGGTCGGATCCGAGGGAAGCGACATCGTGCGCCGCGCCCCCGGCCGCGTTCCGGCCGGCGCCGGGAGCGGCATCGAGCGGGACGGTGGTGCGCTCAGCGGTGCGTTCGGCTGGGTCGAGCGCTGCTGCAGCGCGCGCCGGCGCGTCGCGGCCATCGCGTGGTCGATCTCAAGCGGCCGGAACATCGGCGGACCGGCGACCGGAACTCCGTGGGCGCGCACACCTTGCACGGCCTTCGGATGGAACGCCTCGGGCGGCGGCGGCGACGGCTTCACCCGCAGCGGCTCTTTCACCGGAATGCGCTGCGGCGGGGTCGCGAGCGCGACCGTCACCTTTGATAGCGAGCGGTGCGGTGAGGACGCGAACGACACGTCACCGGCCGTGAGGGCGAGCAGAACCAGCGCGGCGACGGACGCCACGGCGCGACGGAACAGACCCTGCATCGGACAGGCTCCTTACGCTCGCGTCGGTGCGCGAGCTTCACGTAATTTTTCGCGGCGGGGGTATTGTGTTTGCCGCGTTTCCGAAGCATACTTACCGGACAGCCCTAAGTCAAGCGGGTGCGGTCCTTGATTCCAGTTTCTTCCCTGCGCCGGTGCGCTGCGCTCACCGCGGTGCTTGCGTTCGTCGTCTCGCTCGTCGCCGTGCCAGCGAACGCGGGCGGCGCACCGTCGCGCGGCACGATCACGCTCGACGCGCACGATCAGCCGGTGCGCGACGTTCTCATGCGTGTCGGCGACCTGGCCCGCCTGAACGTCTCGATCGCCGACGACGTGCGCGGGAACGTCAATCTGACGCTGCATGATGCGACAGCGGACGACGCTTTTCACGCCATTTGCGGCCAATTACGGCTTCGCTGCGTGCGCGAGGGACGCACGCTCATCGTGCGCTCCGCCGCGACCGCCGTCGTGCCGCTGGCGATCGTTTCGGCCCAGCGCGCGGCCGGCGTACTGCGCGCGCTGTACCCGCGGCTCGCGGTGCGCGCCGACACGGCGGCGAACGCGGTGGTGCTCGACGGCTCCGACTCCGATCTGCAAGCGGCGAAGACCATTCTACAAGGGCTGGACGTGCGCGACGCCACCAAGCCGACCACCGATGCCGTCAGTATGCACTCGCAGAATGCTACCGCCGTGGCGGAGAAGCTCCGCACCGTTTTCCCGCGGGCGAAGGTCACCGTCGTCTCCCGAACGGCGCTGCTCGTCTCCGCGACGCCGCCCGATCTGGCGCAGATCAAATCGCTCCTCACCACGCTCGACGCGCCGACGCCGGCGCCGACCGCCGCTCCGCTCGCCAGCGACGCGGTCAAGGTCTCGCAGCGGCGGCCCGAGGACGTCGCGCGCGCGGTGGCGCGGCAGATTCCGCGCGTGCGAACCTCGGTCGCCGGCTCGGCGGTCGCGATCAGCGGATCCCCGGAGGACGTCGCGCGCGCCAAGGCGCTGATCGCGGCGCTCGATCTGCCGGCGTTCGACGCGCGCTACGTGCAGATCTACCGGCTCAAGAACGTCGATGCGCAGTCCGTCGCGGAGTTGGTCCGGAACGCGTTCTCGAACCTTGCGGTCACCGTCGATGCCGCCCTGAACGCGCTGTCCGTCACCGCGACCGCCGCCGAGCACCAGCGCATCGCCGAGGGGATCGCGCAACTCGACGGGACCGCGGCCGGGTCGAACGGCGCGCCGGGTGCGGTCGGCGGCGGCGGATACGGTGGACCCTCGGGGCACGAGATCGTGCCGTTGCGCTCGATTCTGCCGGGCGGCCAAGGCCAGACCGGCGCGGTCGCTCCGCAAGACATCGCGCAGACGGTCCAGCAGGCGCTGCAAACGACGAATCCCGACCTGCACGTCATCGTCGCCACCGGCACGCAGCAGCTCGTCCTTACCGGCAGCCCGCAGAGCATTCGCGCGGCGAAAGAGATGATCGCCGAGCTCGACGTCGTTCCGCCCTCGGTCGTCCTCGACACCGAAATATTGGAGCTGGACGAGAGCAGCTCGCGCAACCTCGGCCTGCAGCTCGGGACGACGTCGATCGGCACGACGTTCAGCGAGACGCAGCCGACTCCGGACCCCGGCGGCGGCCCAGCGCGGCTCATCAAGCTGCAGCCGCTCACGCGCACCGGCATCAGCTTTCAGGCGCAGTTGAACCTGCTGGTGCAGAACGGGAAGGCGCGCGTGCTCGCCGACCCTCGCATCACCACGGTCTCCGGGCGGACAGCGACGATCCGGGCCGGCGACACGATCAGCATCCTCACCACCGTCGGCGGCGGCTCCGGAACCGTCGCGACGACGCAGCTCCAGAGCTTTCAGACCGGCGTGACGCTGGACATCACGCCGATCATCACCGCCGACGGCGAGCTCAGCGTCGCGCTGCATCCCGTCGTCAACTCGCTCAGCGGGTTCCTGAACAACGTGCCGCAGATCGCCACCCGCGACACGCAGACGACGGTCCACCTGAAAGACGAGGAGACGCTCGTCATCGGCGGGCTGATCCAGGAGAGCACGCAGTCCACCGAGAGCAAGGTCCCGCTGATCGGCGACATCCCGCTGATCGGCCGCATCTTCCGCAACCAGCAGACGACGAACACGCGCAACGAGCTGATCATCGTCGTCACCCCGCATCTTCTGCACGCCGGCGCAACGACGACGGTGCCGAACGCCGCGGCGCCCAAAGGCATGATCGTCCCGACGCCGCAGCCGTTGCCGACCGTCGCGCCCGGCACGGTCTTTCCGCCGACGGGCGCACTACCGCAGCCGCCGGTTCGCCGTACGCCGGTTCCCGGAGCGCGCGGCGTGCCGGCGCCGCGAGGTCCCTCAGCGACCGCGCAAGGCGCGACGACGGTGCAGGGCGCGACGGCACCGCCGGCCGGCGCAGCGCCCGCCACACCGGAACCGAGCGCGATGCCGAGCGCGTTCGCGCAGGCCAACGTCTTCGTGTACGGCTCGCCGCCGCCCAACACGTTCGCCGGCCCGGGCGACGTGCCGCAGATATTCTACGCGATGCTCTCGCCGACGGTGCTCGGCGCAAACACGACGGTGCGCGTCAACGCCATCACCACGACGAACGTCCAGCGGCTCACGATCGGCACGGCGGCGACCACCATCAGCCTCTCGCCGGCGGGACCGCCGGGTGCCTGGCAAGGCGTCTTCCCGGCGAACGCATTGGGCTTACCGCCTACGACGACGTCCGTTCAGCTCACGCTGACGGCTTCACGAGGCGACGGTCAGACCGCCAGCGTGCAAATCCCGGTGTCGATCTCGCGCTGATCGCTGGATCAGGTAAATTCCGCGACGCGTCGAGCGATCCACGACGACGGCGTGCTTTCCGCCGCCTTCCGAGCCTCTTCCAGGAGCGCGCGATCACCGTCGAGCTCGTACGCGTCGAGCGCTGCGACCGCAGTTCGCGGCCCGCTTCCGAGCCGCCGCCAAATCGTATACTCTTCGCGGAACAGCGCATGGGCGCGCGGGATCAAGCCTTCTGCACGCGCGACAACGGCTTCGGCACGGCATTCAAACGCTTGGATTCGAATATTTCGCGGATTCACGCGCAGGCTCTCAGCCGTCTCCAACGAGGTTCGAACGTCGTCGTATTGCTTTAGCGCGGCACGCGCTGCCGAAACGTCGGTGGGCGCCAACGCTTCTGCCAGAAAGAGCAGCGCAACTTGCTCGTTGTCGTTCGCCGTTTTCCAGTCGGCGGTGGATGCCAAATCCGACGCATATTGCGCCGATTCGGCGGCTCCGATGGTGGATCCGAGCTCGCGCCCGAGCATCGCATGGTCGGCCCAAGCTGCGATGCGCAGCGGAATCGTCGGCGCCACGTCAGCACTCCGGTGGAACGCGCGGAGCGCTCCGACGTGGTTTCCTTCGTGAGCATAGCACCAGCCGAGCCCGTGGCAAGAGTAGTAGCGCCGCGATGCAGTCGACGCAGTCCAGCGAACGCGATTGATTCGGTCGGTCAAGAATGCAGCATCCGCAGACCACGGAAAATCTCGCGCCATCGTCGCTATGTTGGCGGTGACGAACGCGGTGATCCATTCATCGGGACACGGCGCAGCATCGATCTCCGATAATGCGTCGCGAAAGCGCACTGCAGCGACATCGAACTGTCCCCGATCCGCGGCGATCAGCCCCAACAGCTCGAGCGCCATAGCGCGCAGGTGATACAGGTGAACGATCGATGCGCCGTCGTCGTGATCGGCCGAAAGAACCGCGGATGCGAACGCTTCAGCACGATCGAGATATCCTTCCGTCCACGCCGTTCTGGCCTTGATGAAAGCCAGCTCGGCGGTCAGATTGGAACAAGAACCGAGTTCTTCCAAAATGAGCTCGGCGTCGGAAAACGCCTCTTCTCGATCCGGGCTTTCCAGACGCGCAGCCGTGCTTGCGGTAAGCACGTTGACTTCCGCGCGAGCAAGCACGCCGTCGAGTGAGGCGTCGCGCAGTTCATCGGCGGCTTCGCGAACTCGCCCGAGACGGAGAAGGCATCGAGCGCGCAACGTCGTCGCGGCGGAGTCGTCGTTACCGTGAAGCATCGACAATGCAAGCTCAAGCTCGGCCTTTCGGAACGCGGCTACGGCGTGACCGAAAGGCGGCCGCTTAGGACGGAGAAGTACTGGCCTTGACGACACCCTCGACCCCCCTGCGGCGCGCCACAGCGCACCGCAGGGTTCCGTTACGGTCGAGACCGGCCTTTAACCTCCGCTCGTCCCCCCAACGAAGCTGGCGATAGCGGCGGCCAGAATGAGCATGGTCACCATGGAGATTTCTCCTCTCGAACCCCGCGTCGAGCGAGGTGGGCTGGGGTTTACGGCCTCGTCGCATGGCGGGCCGCATCGAGAGGGTTTGCCTGGGAAACCGCTGGTCCCCCGACGAGCGAGTTTCTGTGAGCGGCGCTAGGGCCGCGCCCGTCTCCGCTCAGCCGGGGTGCCGCCTTCGAGAGCTTCGACGCGGTGGCGCAGCTCGCGGACGGTCGCGGCCAGGGACTCGCCTTCGCCGAACGCCAGGACGTGGGGATCGATCTCCAGATAGTCGGCGATCTTCAGGCCGACGGAGAACGAGGCGCTCTTCGAGGTCCCCGATTCCAGCTGGCGGATCGCGCTTTCGGTCACCCCGACCGTGCGCGCCAGCATCCCCACGCTGATCCCGCGCTCCATCCGCAAACGCTGGAGCCGCCGGCCAAAAGTCTCTGGCATAGTCTGAGTTACGTCGTCCCGGCGGCGCAGTCCCGCGGCCTTACAGCCGCTCGCGAAGATATTCCGTGAGCGCGGCTTGGGCGATGCGGTCTTGTTTCATCGTGTCGCGGTTGCGGACGGTGATCGTGTCGTCGCCGAGCGTCTCGTAGTCGACCATGATGCAGAACGGCGTGCCGATCTCGTCCTGGCGGCGGTAGAGCTGGCCGACGTTGCCTTCGTCATACTGCGTGCGGAACTCCGCGCGCAGCGCCTGCTCGATAGTGCGCGCGCGCTCGACCAAGTCGGGCTTGTTGCGCGCCAGCGGGAAGACCCCGATCTGCACCGGCGCGATCTTCGGATGAAACCGCAGCACCGTGCGCTCCGACTGCTTGTCGCCTTCGACGACCGGCTCGCGGTCGTAGGCGTCGACTAGCATCGTGAGCGTGGTGCGGTCCATCCCGGCCGACGACTCGATCAGGATCGGCGTGTACTTCTGCTTCGCCGCCTCGTCGAAGAACTGCAGGTCCTTGCCGGAGTACTCGATGTGGCGGTCGAGGTCGTACGTCCCGCGGTGCGCGATCGACTCCAGCTCGCCCCAGCCCCACGGAAAGAGGTACTCGACGTCGATCCCGGCCTTGGCGTAGAACGGGCGCTCCTCGGGCGTGAGCTCGTAGAAGCGCAAGCGATCGGGCTTTATGCCGTAGTCGCTGTACCACTGCTTGCGCGCGTTCACCCAGCGCTCGAACCACTCCAAGTCCCGGCCGTCCTGCGGAACGAAATACTCCAGCTCCGCCTGCTCGAACTCGCGCACGCGGTAGGTGAAGTTGCCCGGCGTGATCTCGTTGCGGAACGACTTGCCGATCTGCGCGATCCCGAACGGCGGCTTCTTGCGCGCGCTCTGGTAGATGTTCTTGAAGTTGACGAAGATGCCCTGAGCGGTCTCCGGGCGCAGGTACGCTTGCGCCGACGTGTCCTCCATCGGGCCGATCGCCGTCTTCATCATCAGGTTGAAGTTGCGCGGCTCGGTCAGCGTGCCGGTCATCCCGCAGTCCGGGCATTTGTCGAGCGAAGGGATGTGGTCGGCGCGGAAGCGGTGCTTGCAGTTGCGGCAGTCGACCAGCTTGTCGTGGAACGCCGCGACGTGGCCGGAGGCTTCCCAGGTGCGCGGGTGCATGACGATCGAGCTGTCGAACGCCACGACGTCGTCGCGCCGCTCGACCATCTCGCGCCACCACGCGTCCTTCACGTTCTTCTTGAGCACCGCGCCGAGCGGGCCGTAGTCGAAGAACCCGCCGATCCCGCCGTAGATCTCGGAAGACTGAAAGATGAACCCGCGGCGCTTGGCGAGCGCGGTGATCTCCTCCATCGACGCACGGGGCTGCTGCTCTTCGATCGTACTCACGCGACGCCGGGGCTTCCGCGCCCGGCGTCCCGGCTCCTCACTTGCGGCTGCGGTGCGAGTTCTTGCGCTCGGAGGCGATCTCGGCGGTCGAGATTGCCGCGACGAACGCGACGCCGCCGACCGAGTTGCCGAGAAACGTCGGCACGAGGAACGCCAGCACGTCGCTCCAGCCGAACGCGCCGCGCCACGCGCCGTAGAACGCCTCGACCGAGCCGGCGATGATGTGGCCGAAATCCGCCACCGCGACGACGTAGGTGAGGATGACGATCACGAAGACCGCCGCGTCCTCGGCGAGCGGCAGGAGCCAGACCATCAGCGCGATCAGCCAGCCGGCGAACACCGCTTTCGCGAACAGCGTCCAGAACGGGTGCCCGACCGCGGCGCGCGCCAAGTCGTCGAACGCGCGCCGCGTCTCGTCCGGAAACGCGCCGCTGAACGCGACCAGCGCCGAGGTCGCCAGCGCTGCAAGCAGATTGCCGGCCAGGATCGTGAGCCACAACCGGCCGAGCTGCTGGAAGCGCCACAGCTTCGGCTCGTAGAACAGCGGCAGCAGCGGCGTGAGCGTGTTCTCGGTGAAGAGCTGCTGGCGCCCGAGTACGACGATCAAAAAGCCCGTCGTGTATCCGGCGTTGACGATCAACGCGCGCCACGGCGCATCGGGCAAGGCACTGCGGAGTACGCCCATGGCGATCAGGCAAAAACCCATCGAGAGGCCGGCGGAGAGTCCCGAGAGCACCAGCGCCAGCGATGAACGTTCGAGCTCGCGCTCGCCCTCTTGCCGAATCGTCTCGAACACGACGTGGGTCGGCGGCAGGCGCGTTTCCTCGACTTCACGGCCTTCGCGCTCGTCGAGCTCGATGTGCGCCTCTTCGGGCATGCACGCCGCGTACCCGCGCCGCGGCACG
>JAFAKB010000005.1 GCA_019235885.1 Candidatus Eremiobacterota bacterium
TGCGGACGCTCTTCTCCCGCGACTACGAGGACAAACCGGCGGTCGAGGGCGTGACGATGTCGCTGGAGGCCGGCGAGCTGGTCGGCTACATCGGCCCCAACGGCGCGGGCAAGTCGACGACGATCAAGATGCTGACCGGGATCCTCGTTCCGACGTCCGGCACCGTGCGCGTCGCGGGCATCGTGCCGTACGAGCACCGCCGCGCGAACGCGCGCAACATCGGGGTCGTGTTCGGACAGCGCTCGCAACTGTACTGGGACTTGCCGCTGATCGAGTCGTTCGAGCTGCTGCGCGCGATCTACGGCATCAAGCCGGACCGCTACCGCGCGAACCTCGACCACTTCACCGACGTGCTCGACATGGGCGGCTTCCTGCGCACGCCGGTGCGGCAGCTCTCGCTCGGCCAGCGGATGCGCGGCGACTTCGCGGCGGCGATGCTGCACGATCCGCCGGTGGTCTTCCTCGACGAGCCGACGATCGGGCTCGACGTCGTCGCGAAGGAGGCGATCCGCGAGTTCATCGCGCGCGTCAACCGCGAGCGCGGGACGACCTTCATCCTCACCACCCACGACCTCGCCGACGTCGAGCGACTGTGCCGCCGCATCGTGCTGATCGACAAAGGGACGCTGGTCTACGACGGCGAGATCGACGCGCTGCGCGACCGGTACGGCACGCACCGCACGCTCGTCATCACGCTGAACGAAGATCCTCCGCCGGCCGAGATCGCGATCGACGGCGCGGAGGTGGAGTCACGCGAGGCGGACGTGGTGCGGCTGCGCTTCGACCGGCGCGCCGTCGCGGCGGAAGACTTGATCCGCCGCGTCGCCGACCGCTACTGCATCAGCGATCTCACGCTCGAAGAGCCGGAGCTTGAAGACATCATCCGGCGCATCTACCTCGAAGGGTACATCCCCGAAGAGGGTGCGGATCGGGCGAAGCCCGAACGCGAAGGATTCGGCGAAGCCGAATCCACTACGGCACGCGTGTGATCAGCTGCTCGTGCGCGTTCACGCCCAGGTTTCCGGGCGAGGACTTGTACTCGTTTCCGTCGCTGTGAAAGATCAGTACGAGGTTCGCGCCGGCGGGAATCGGGTTCGGCGACTGCACGACGATGTCGCCGTTGCCCTCCCGGTCGGCGAAGAACGAGTCGGCCGCGCCGGTGATGTCGACCGGGGTCAGCACGATCCCGCTGCGCCCGGCGAGCTGGCGGATGAACAAGCTGTACCGGCCGGAGGGGATCAGCTTGGCGAAGGCCGCGTGGACGCGGATGCTCCCGTCCGGGTTCGGCGTGAAGTCGGCCTTGCCGCTCGCCGCGCGCCAGTCGGCGATCGTGACGTGAAGCATGTCGCCGTGCGCGCCGTAGAGCTGTGCGCTCGGGCCGTCGTTCTCGGTCGGCGGCCGCAGGCCGGCGTCGTGGGCGCCGCCCCCGGCGTCGGCGAGCTGCGCGGGCGCGGAGGAGTCGCGGACGAAGACCTGCGAGGGCTGCGCGGTCGTCGTCGCGGTGACGGGCTGAAACGTCGCGCTGGCTAGGGCGATCACAACGGCTGCTAGCATATGTCTCTAGTACGATTCGCGCCCGCCCCGCGTTCCCTTGGCGAGATCCTTGCGCCGTATCTGGCCTTCGCGGCCAAGGCGTTCTCGCGGGAAGCGACCTACCGGATGGAGGTCTTCACCAACGTCGGCTCGCTGCTGGTGCGGCTGTACTTGATGAAGGCGGTCTGGACGGCGCTCTACGCGCAGAACGCCGCGCCGGCCGGGGTCCCGCTGCACGCGATCTTGACCTACACCGTCGTCGCGCTGCTGATGTCGCTGGTGCTGGAGATCGACGGGACGCGCCAGATCCGCGAGAAGATCCGCGAGGGGACGATCGCGACCGACCTGATGAAGCCGATCAGCCTCCCTCTCTACTTCTTCAGCGACGGCGTCGGGATGACGCTGCTGCACGCCGTGCTGATCGTCCCCGCGCTGGTGCTCTCGCTGGTGATCGTCCGCATCGGCGTCCCGGCTCCGCCCGTGCTGGCCGCGTTCGCGCTGAGCTTCCTGCTCGGCTACGTGGTGAACTTCTTGCTGAACTTCCTGATGAACTGCGTGGCGTTCTGGACCCTCGAGACCTTCGCCGTGCAGCTGATGGTGCGCTGGCTGAGCGATCTCATCGGCGGCCAGATCGTGCCGCTGGTCTTCTTTCCGGGCGTCTTGCAGAAGATCGTCCTCGCGCTCCCGTTCGCCGCGGTCTACTCGACGCCGCTGTTGATCTATCTCGGCACGATCAAGCCGTCCGGCTACCTCGCGGCGATGAGCCTGCAACTGCTGTGGGCCGTCGTCTTCGCGGGGCTGTCGTGGCTCGTGTGGCGCGCCGCGCAGCGCCGCGTCGTGGTGCAAGGCGGATGACGGTCACGGCGACGATCCGCCGCGCCGAGCAGCGCGACCGCGCGGAGCTCGCGCGGTTGTGCTTTGCCTCGAAGGCGTATTGGGGCTACGACGCCGCGTTCATGGAGAGCGTTCGCGACCAGCTCACCCCGAGCGAGTCCTACGTCGCCGAGGGGCGGATCTTTCTCGCCGAAGCCCCGAACGGCACGCTGCTCGGCTTCTACGGCTTCGTCTACGAAGACGAGCAGCTCTGGCTCTACGACATGTTCATCGCACCCGAAGCGATCCGCACCGGCATCGGCCGCATGCTCTGGAACCACGCCGTCGACTTCGCCCGCACCACAGGCGAGCCGACGTTCTACATCGAGTCCGACCCGAACGCCGAAGAGTTCTACCTCAAGATGGGCGCCCGCCGCGACGGCCAACGCATCGCCGCCGGCAGCGGCCGCATCTTACCCGTTTTGCGATACGAGCTAAGCCGCCCTGATTAAGGCGTCCTCAGCATTACCACACGACCAACCCCGAATACTGCAGCTTGAAATTTCTATACGTCGCAGGCTGCGCATCGCGCGTGTCTCTGGTGACCCCTACGCCTGGCATTCGGAACAGCCAGGCGGAACTAGCCTAGACCTAGGCTCCATTGGGACCTCGGGCCCTGATGCGAGGCATCGCCTGGCAAGGATTGTATTCCGCCGGCTACCAACATAGCCAATAACAGGCACGCCCCGACACATGATAGCGGGACGGCGACAGGGCTGCGCCCACCGTCGTGCTCGGTGGGCGCGGTATTGGTGGCTCAGGCATGCCGATCACGCGCATTCATAGTTTCTTGGTGAAACCGTCGAAAAACATCGCCATCCAGTCGACAAAGGGTGGCACATCAGTCCCGTTGGAAGGCAAAGTCTTTGACTTGCTCGCTGGACTGTATGATAAGGCAGAAACCGACTGTAAGATTGATATAGTGTTCCGACCGAACGAGGCAGGCGAACAGGTGAACGCAACGCGAACTATGCTCATGCGTTATGCCGAGTCGCGATCGATCGCAACAGCGCGCTTAATAGCAGCGCGCCTAGCGGCGGTGACCACGCGTCGATCCGGTTTTGGCCTCTTGTTCGTTGTGGCGGGTGACCATTTGAAAAAGCGTCTTATGCTTTCGCGCTTTCCCGCAGACGAAGGCATGATTGTCGAAGAGAAGGCGGATGAGGACATGGACGTCCGATTCATCGAGCGAGTCTTTATGAAGAACGCCCACGCGTACAAGAGCGTGGTCTATGAAGGGCCGCTGGAAGAACACGCGTTCTGGAGCGGGAAAGCCGTTGACAAGCAAGTCGATGTAAAAGAGCTTTCAGACTACTGGATCGGTGACTTCTTAGAGTCAAAACTCAAAACCACTCCGTCGGCTGGAACGAAGCGATTTGCAGTCGCGTTCCGCGATGCTATCAGGGGTGCGGCGGATCTACCCCTGAAGCAAGACCTCTTGTCCGCGGCTCAATTGGTCCGCGGTCAGGATGGCCATACGATTTCGCCTCAGAACGTTGTACAAGGTATGGGGCTTTCGGGCGAAGCCGTAAACGCCCTGACCCAAGCGATGCGGCGAGAAGAAGTTATGAAAGAGACGTTCCAGTTCGACAAGGCCGTGTTTGATCAGCATGTCGCGTACCGGTCCGTTGAACTTAGTAATGGTGCGATGCTAACCGCAGACAACGCAGACTTCGACACCATCTTTCGACAGAGACAAGTAGATGATCAAACGGCTCCTCAAGTGGAAGGCGAGACGCCTTCCTCACCTCTCACGGAGTTCACGACTGTAGGGCGTATCGTTAATCAACGCCTCAAGAGTTCACTTCGATGATCGACGGGCTCCTGGCGGAATACTCCGCACGCTATGCGACCGTGCTAAAACCGATTGCCAAAGAGCTCGATGCGCTAATCGTCGACCATCTTGGCGATGTTTCCCACGTCGATCGCGTCTCGGTTCGCGCGAAAACTCCAGATCGTTTTGTCGCGAAGGCATACAAGCGAGATAAGAATGGGAATCCGCTTTACGCCGAACCGCTGTATCAGATTCAAGACCAGATTGGCGCAAGAATCATCGTATTTTATAAACACGATGTCGACGTAATCCGCAAAAAGATAATGGAATACTTCACGCATATTGAAATGCGAAAGCTTGTGCCGGAGTCGGAATGGGAGTTTGGCTATTTTGGCTTCCATCTTGTGCTGGCGTTACCGACAGAAGCGATACCATCTGAAATAAAGATCGACGACGCGCCGGGCTTTTTTGAGCTTCAGATCAAGAGATGTTTGAGCATGCTTGGTCTGAAGCAAATCATGACCTCGGTTAGAAGCCCGAGGTCGACTTGACATCGGATCAGAAGCGACTTTTAGCGTACGCGTCAGCACAAGCCTGGGGAGCGGACCGAGCGTTTGAGGAACTTACCACAGAACTCGTAGCCTGATAAGGAATGGAACTCAAAACGAACGCAGACCGACAACATTCACCGCACGCCGAAGCTCGACGAAGTAGGCGCCGTGAGTGGGCCTGCACCGATGCGGCGAAATCAGATAAGGGCCGCGGCCGAACCGGCGCACCGCCTCGTCTGCCGTCGAATCGAGGGTCTCGAAGATGCCGATCAGATCGGGACCACGGAACAAAAACCCACTTGCCGAAGTGATGCCGTTCGAGTTCCGCCTGCCGGGCTTCAAACGCCACGAGTTCGCCTACGAGAATACCGTTTTTGTCATTCATGAGGAGAGGATACCATAGCCGCGTTCTAGTGTTGTCTCAGGAGAAGAACGGAATTTGAAGAAATAGCGCCTCTCGCACAAGGAGCCAATAACACCCTCACGAATCTGCACAGCCGCCGCGGCATACCCGGGCACTCGCTTCACCGCCACGGGAAGCGCCTTGAATTCGCGCGGCTCGGACGGCTCCCGAGCGCCGTAAACGTGTCAGAGGCGCCCCGAAAGGCTTGGCGATATGTGGGTGAGACCTTAAACGGCTGGACGTTCCTCGTCGGCGCTGGTGTGTCTTTCGACTCGAGGCTTCCTTTAGGAAGCCAGATGGCCCGCGACGTCTTCAACCTTCTTGTCAATACCGGCCATGTGACGCTCGATCAGCGCACCGTCGCGAGCTTGCGAAGATCGGTCACACAGCGGCTACGGTTAGAACTCTTCCTGGAAATCCTAACGAAAGAAATCTCGCCGACGACCATCTTCAAGCCCTTCGAACGGCTCCGCGGCGCTTCGTCAAACGTCAACCATCTCGCTATCGTAGCGCTGACTTCACGCCCGATCATGACGACGAACCAAGACCTACTCCTTGAGGATGCGGCCCGACGACTCAGTACGCGTAGACGTGTCATTCACCTTCACGGCAAGAGCGATAATCTCAGCAGTATCATCGCAATCGTGAGCCAATACCTTGGCGGGCTTGACGGCCGCGTCCGCCGACCGTTCGAGCGCGAAGTCGCCGACGGCAAAGTCCTCGTCCTCGGCTACAGCGGAAGAGACCGCGATGTGATGCAATTGATCATCGGCGCCAAACCGCGCGCGGTGAAATGGCTCCTGCATTGCGACTCTCCGGTCCATCCTGAGGTGGAGCACGCCCACAAGATTCTTGGAAAGCGCATGCAACTCGTCCGAGTGGACACGACCTCTTGGTTGTGCGATCATCTACCGCGTCGCGTGCTAGAGGGTATCGAAGCGCTCGAAGCCACCACGCGTCGCGCACGGCTGAAAATGCCGGACTCCGTCGTGAAAACATTTGCTGCGATTCCGACGCTCGAACGGAATCGCGCCTTGGCCCGGATTTTGGAGCACCTCGGCCGCTACGACGACGCGAAGCGAGTCTACGAAGATCTGCGCCCAAATACAGCGGCCGACAGAGCACGACGACTTTTTGCCCTCGGACGCGTCGAGGCACGCGTCGCAGGCCAAAGCGTCGGCCTGAAGAAATTTCTCCGGCTCGAAAAGCGACGAGGGATGTCAGCCGAGATCCGTGGCCACGTGCTGCTGAATATCGCCGATGCCTTGCGCAATACCTCGCGATCGAGGGGAGCGAGTCGCGTGTTGGCACGGCTCGACCGCCGCCTGTCACGCAATAAAAACCGGATCGAGCCCAAGACGTTCTGGCATCTCCGAGGTTGGTCTCTCAACGCCAAAGCCACCATTAGCAGACTAGAGAGCCGACCCCTAACAGCCGCGAAGCTGTATCGGCAAGCAGAACGTGCTTTTCTACGAGCGAGAGACGAAGACGGGCACATCGCAGTCCTCACGTGGGAAGCAGAATGTCAGCTCATGCTTGGTAACTTCGGACGTGCACGTCGCTTGACCGATGATGCCATTCGTGAAGCTCAGGCATATGCGAAGCTTTGCTCAGTAGCTGGCCGCTCTACATACACGCGGAATATCTTACCCTTCAGGGCCGATTCGATGACGCGCTGATCGTCCTCGCAGACGCAGTGCGCGTCCTGCGCCGTTACGGCAACATTCAGGGTACGCTGTGGAGCTTGCTGCTTCGGTCCGATTGCGTTCGTGCGCAATCCTTAGATGAAGCCGCATGGTATTGCCGCATTGTCCGAAAGCGCTTAGCCGGCAACGACCTGTCGCATATCGAAGGCAGACTGTACCTGACGGAAGCCGAGCTTGCAAGGCAGCGCGGAGACGTGCCGGCCGTATACGCATCGCTGTCAAAACTCAGGGCACTCCTACAGAACCGAGACACGTTCACGAGGCCGCCCGCGATGCCGCTCGCACATGCTCAACTCGTCGAGGCGGAGTGCGCTCGTCAGAACGCAGACCCCACCGCTTTGAAACGACTCAGACTCGCGCGAGACGCGTACGCGCAAATAGGAGCGCGCGCATTCATTGCACGCGCGAGCGTCGCGATCGCCTTGGTGAAGGGGGCCGACATGCGTCGTTCGCGCTTGTTGGCGCACTGCCGGACGAACTCGTACGACCTTGAGGTCAGGCGCCTCACGGGAGTCGACACAGGATTCTATCCTATACACTTTGTGTAGCAAGAGCCCCGTTTTTGAAGAGCGCGAGATGGAGGCCGACGGGGCGAGGATCGTCCAGATTCTCAGCGTAGCGAGGCGGCGCACAAGCCCGCAGACCTGGGTTTCGACAGAGTGGCGTCGCGCGACACCTCAGATCACAGGAGTTCGCGGCGATATTGTAAAGTAGAGACGCCGAACGGAAGCCCAGCGGCTGCGAGACTCTACTAAAGGCCCCGTTTGGCCTCTGAGCTTTCCGATATTGCGTCGAAGGATTGGAGGCTGGCAAGATGGCGTTTGGAATCGACGACGCGCTTGCTGCGGCAGCAGCGGGGATTAGTCTCACAGATACGGTCGTCCGGACTGTGAAGGCTTATCGAAAAAGGGGCATCGAACCTGATATCGAGGGCCTCATAGAAGGCGTGCGGCTCGAGACTCTCAGTAGACTTCGCGAAGCAGACCGAGCGCTTAGAGATTTCGAGCGGATGCTGCTGGACAAACACGTCGATATAAATAAGTCGTTGCTACAGGTGATCGAGTCAACACCCTGGTGGCGCCCCGATGAAGCATATCGCCTAAAACGGATGAGGAGTGCTTTTACTGAACTGGCGAATGCGACCTATAATGCCAGCGACGACATCGCTGCTCTTTTAAGGTGTCGCGACCAAACCGGTGACATGGGAGTCGCCGTGGCCCAGAGCGCGCGTGAAAAGCACGATCTTCAAGAAAAATTACTTAGGGCGAAATCGGTTAAGATCGAAATCGACCTATTGCGGTCACGGCTCGATAGCTTTAAGTCCGATCTAATGCAGTAACCGGCATCTAGCATGAGTGGCCGAGGCGTATCCGTACCGTCGAAACCGGCGAACAGCAAGCCCGCCGCCGTCTATCCTCATGCCGATTCGCATCCCGGTCTCCGGCCGCCCGGTGTGACGTGGAGGCTGGGCGGTCGGCGGGTGTGAAGGAGAGCGGCGTGATTCCACTGCGACGGCTTTTTGCGCCCCTTGCTCTTTGTGTGCTGGTCGGAGTTGCGGCGGGGTGTTCGAAGCCGCAGTCCCAGACCGCCGCCGGAGCGTCGGCCGAACCTTCGGTCGCAGCCTCCGCCTCGGTCTCCACCGGCCCCGAGACGCCGGGAGCGACAACCTCGCCTTCGCCCGGCGAAAGCCCGGCTGCCGTGGCGTCGAGCAGCACGCCCGAGCCCACGCCGAGCCCGAACCCGAACCTGCTCGTGCCGGAGCGCGGGACGATTCTGCGCGCCTATCCGGCCGCGATCACGGACCTCGGCCGCGGCGCCACGACGGGTTTTCCGTTCGACGCGACGGCGACCGGGCCGTGGGTCTTCGTGTACGAGCTGCCCGGTGTTGCGACGCTCGATCACGTGAGCGCGGCGCTGCCGGCGAAGTCCGAGACCGGCCAAGGCTCGAACGTGGTGTTCGCGGTCTCGACGACGAGCGCGTCGAGCGGGTTCAACGACGTCGCGACGTTCGCGTCGGCGGCGAAGACCGACGACGAGCAAAAGGTGCCGCTCAACGCCGCGCGCGCGCGCTGGATCCGGGTGACGGTGACCCGGACTGGCCCGAACGCACCGATCGAGAGCATCGGCGCGTTCGGCACGCTCCTGCCGCCGCCGGCGTCGCTCAATTTCGCCGGCACCTACGTGCAATACGCGAACGCGTACGAGGCGGGCGCGTTCCGCTCGACGCCGAGCGAGAGCGACCCGTGGTACCTGCAGGTCGCGACCGCGGGCGCGAGCGGGATCAACGGCGAGCAGTGCTTCGACCGCCACCTCGGCGAGGCGTACCCCGGCACGCTCGACGGTCGCACCTGGACGTGGAAGCGCGGGACCTCCCAAGGAACGTTTACGGCGAACGACGAGGGGACGCTGCTCGTCGGCACGGAGAGCGGCACGACGCATTGGGTGCGCACCCCGCTGCGCCCGAAGTACTGCGCGCCGCAAGTCGAAGGCTCGGGCGCCGAGAACGTTCTCGTCCTGCACTCCAACGTGTGGAACTCGCTGTACCCGACCAGCGCCGACGGGCTCAAAGACGTGCCTCGGCTGCGGTTCTCGCACCTCAGCGCGGCGCTGGTCGATCAAGCCGTGCTCGGCAGCGCTTCGACCGTCATCCTGAACGGTTTGTGCAACAGCGACGACCTCATCGCGACGGCGCAGGGCGCGGCCATCGCGGACTGGGTGCAAAACGGTCACAAGCTGCTGATCGTCGACTCCGACATGTGCGACAAGCCGACGCACTACTCGCTGCTGCCGTATGCGTTCAACAGCGACAACCCGGGCGCGCACGGCGCCAAGGGCGACCGCTTGATCCAGGTCGAGGACGACTCGCTCGGCACCTCCGACAAGACCGACAAGGCGCACTTCTTCGACCCGCAGGTCTACGCGCAGAACGGCAACCAGCTCGGGGACGCGAACACGGTGACGACGCACGACGCGCACTGGTGCGGGCATTTGTTCGGAACGAACGTCAACCACGTCAACGGCTTCATGCAGATGTACGCGCCGTACGGAAAAGGGCTGATCATCTACGACGGCTTCGACCACGACGACGGCTCGGTGCCTTCATACCAGCGCATCCGGCAACTCGAGTTGGCCCAACAAATTCCGCCCGACCTTCCGTGCGCGCAAAAGGCCTCACTGGCCTTCGTGATCCAGCCGAACCGCGACGGCAGCTTCACCCCCGGCAAGCCAGCGACGCTGACCTTCCCGATGGAATTGCTGGCGAACCAAGGCTGGAAGGGCCGCGTAAGCATGACGACGAGCGGTGATTTTCGCGCCGCGGTCACGCCGAGCGCGTTCGACGTGAACGGCGGCACGCAGCCGCTCAAGGTCGCGGTCACGGTTCCGGGCAGCGCGAAGCCGGGGACGTACGCCGTCATCGTGAACGGCGACGCCGGGAACGGCCAGAACGCGCAGGCGACGGTGCAGCTGCACGCGACCGCGCCGCTGGCGAAGCAGCTGAAGTCGTCGCGCCGGATCCGCATCTACGGGATCCACTTCGACGTCGACAAGGCGACGATCAAACCGCAGTCGGAGCCGGTGATCGCGCAGATCGCGCAGGTCATGCAGCAGAATCCGGGCTGGCGGTTCCGGGTCGAAGGACACACCGACTCGGACGGCGGCCTGCAGCACAACCAAGTGCTCTCGCAGCACCGCGCCGAGTCGGTCGTGAGCGACCTCGTCAAGCGCTACCACATCGCCCGCGCGCGCCTCACCCCGGTCGGCTACGGCTACTCGAAGCCCGTCGCGCCGAACACGACTTCGGCCGGCAAAGCGCTCAATCGCCGCGTCGAGCTCTACCTCCTGAACGCGAAATAGCGCGCGAGGCGCGGCTACTTGCCGTGCTTCGTCGTGAGCTGAATGCGCGTGGCGCTCGTGTCGCTGGCCACGACGACGCTTTGGTCGCCGTCGGACATCTCGTTCGAGAACGTTCCGATCGTCTTGCCGCCGGCCGTCAGGATCCCGCCTTTCCAGCTCGCGGGCAGATGCGACTTGTACCAGTCGGCGACCGTCTTCGCGTCGTCTTTCGTCGAGTAGACTTGCAGCGTCACGGTGACGCCGTTTCCGGATGACGAGATGTCCTGGTCCTTGTTCTCTGCGGCGCCCGGGTAGACGGGGAGGTTGATGTACCCGTTCGCACCGGCCGCCGCGGGCGCGCTTGTTTTGACCGAGACCGAGAGCGGACCCGGCGTCGCAGCCGTCGTCGGGGCGGCGGAACCGACCGCCGCGGCGCTCGCCGCCGCGTCGGGCGCGGTCCCGGCAGCCGGGCTCGCGTCGGTCGCCGTGGTGCTCGTCGACGTGGTCGTGGTCTGATCCGTCTTTTTCGCGCAGCCTGCCAGCAGCACGGCGGCGCACAGCGTGGCCGCACCCGCGAGCCGGAAGAAGATAGTCATCGGCTACCTCGTGGAGAAACGGAGGAGTCGACGCGTCCGAAGGAGCCGGCGCGTCCGTACCGGGATGATGCTACCGCGAGACGCTCGATTCCCCGTGCGAGCCGAGAAAATTGCCCGCGGAGGCCCAATGGACACCATCGACCGCCCGATCCACGCGACGCACGCGGTGGAGAACCAGCCGCCTCCGCTCGCCGGCTACGACGTCGCGGCGCGGGACGTCGCGCTGCTCGAAGGGGTGCGCCGCGAGGGCGCCGGCTGGGACGTCGACGGGCTCCATGCGCTCGGGACGCTGGCCGGCTCGGAAGAGGCAATCGCGTGGGGCTTCGAAGCGAACCGCTTCGCGCCGGAGCTGCGCACGCACGACCGCTACGGCAACCGCATCGACGAGGTCGCCTTCCACCCGTCCTGGCACCGGCTCATGGAAGTCGCGGTCGCGCACGGGCTGCACGGCGCGCCGTGGCGCGAGCCGCGTGCCGGCGCGCACGTCGCGCGCTACGCGCGCTTCTACGTGTGGTCGCAAGCGGAAGCCGGGCACGGCTGCCCGATCTCGATGACGTACGCCGCGGTCCCGTTTCTGCGCCGCCGCGCCGACCTCGCAGCGCTCTTCGAGCCGGTGCTGACGTCGAACGAATACCAGCCCGTGCTGCTGCCGCTGCGCGAGAAGCGCGGCGCGCTGTGCGGGATGGCGATGACCGAGAAGCAAGGCGGCTCCGACCTGCGCGCCAACACGACCCGCGCCGAGCCGTTCGACGGCGACACCTACGCGCTGACCGGGCACAAGTGGTTCTGCTCGGCGCCGATGTCGGACGCGTTCCTCGTCCTCGCGCAGGCGCCGGACGGGCTGACCTGCTTCTTTCTCCCGCGCGTGCTGCCCGACGGGACGCGCAACGCGTTTCGCATCCAGCGCTTGAAAGACAAGCTCGGGAACCGTTCCAACGCGTCGAGCGAGGTCGAGTTCGAGCGCGCGCTCGCGCTGCGCGTCGGCGAGGAAGGGCGCGGCGTCGCGACGATCATCGAGATGGTCAACCACACCCGGCTCGACTGCGTCGCCGGCAGCGCTTCGCTGATGCGGCAAGCGTTCGCGCAGGCGGCGCATCACGCCAGGCACCGCCGCGCCTTCGGCGCGCTGCTCGCCGAGCAGCCGGTGATGCAAAACGTCTTGGCCGACCTCGCCCTCGAGTCCGAAGCGGCGACGGCGCTCATGCTGCGGCTCGCCGGCGCGGTCGACCGCGACGAGGACGCGCGCGAGGCGGCGTTCGCGCGGCTCGGCATCGCGCTCGGCAAGTACTGGGTCTGCAAGCGCGCGCCCTCGCACGCCGCCGAAGCGCTCGAGTGTCTGGGCGGCAACGGCTACGTCGAGGAGAGCGTGATGCCGCGGCTGTACCGCGAGGCGCCGCTCAACTCGATCTGGGAAGGCTCGGGAAACGTCAACGCGCTCGACCTGCTGCGCGCGCTCGCGAAAACGCCGGACTCGCTGGACGCCTATTTCGCAGAAGCCACGCTCGCGCGCGGCGGCGACGGGCGGCTCGATCGTGCCGCGGCGTCGCTCGCACAGATGCTCGCCGGCAACCCGGCCGCGCTCGAAACGTCGGCGCGCCGGATCGTCGAGCGAATGGCGCTCGTGCTGCAAGCGTCGCTGCTCGTGCGCCACGCGCCGCACGCGGTGGCGGACGCGTTCTGCGCGACGCGGCTGGGCGGCGAAGGCGGCGCGACGTTCGGCACGCTTCCCCCGACGTCCGACACAAAGGCGATCTTGGACCGCGCCTGGCCCGCCTGAAGCGACGCGCTCGCGAAGCCGGGTACAAAGGAGCATGATGCGCCGTCGGATCGTCGTCACCGCCGCCCTCGCGGCCTTCGGGTTCGGGAGCGGCGCCGCGTTCGCTCAGACGCCGAACGCGCAGCGCGCCGCCGAGCTGGCGACGAAAAAGGCGAAGCAGTTCATCTACCAGCTGACCGCGCGCGGCAGCGGGCTGACGATGGGAACGGTGACGCTGCAGAAAATCGGTGGAACGCGCACGCGGATTCGGATCGACCTCGCGAACCCGGCGCGGACCGAGCCGACCGTCACGCTGCGCAGCGGCTCGGACTGCCAGCACCCGATCATCGCCAACGCGCCGCATTCGCCGATCCTGCTCAACCCGTTCACGGGGCGCACTTCGACGACCGTCGTCAACCTGCCGCTGACCGCCGTCTCGTCGGGCGACTACCTCGTCCACGTGCAGAACGCGACCGCTCGCGCGCAAGCGATCGACGCCTGCGCGCACTTGCGCTAACCGATCCTTCCGCCACGCGGACGCGCGGCTTCAGTCTGCGTCGCGGAGTGCAGCCAGCACGTCGTTTGCGTTCTCGTCCGGCGGAAAGACGGGATAGAAGACGCGCTCGATCACGCCGTCGCGCGCAATCCAGGCGATGCGCTTGAGCAGCGTCTGGCCGGCGACGTCCATCGTCGGCAGGCCGATCGTGTGCGCGAGCGCGAGCTCGGCGTCGCTCAGCACCGGGAACGGCACGTGCAGCCGGTCCACCATCTCGCGCTGGTACGCCGTCTCTTGCGTCGAGAGGCCGTACACGCGCGCGCCCAGCGCGGCGAACTCCGCGTGCAGATCGCGAAAGCCGCACGTGTGCGGCGTGCAGCCGCGCGCGCCGGGAATCGAATCCCAGTCGTCGACCAGCGACGGTTCGCCGGGCCGGCCGGTGCGCGGGTACGCGAACACGACGACCGTCCCCGCGAGCGCAGCCAAGTCGACCGCGCTGCCGTCGGTCGCCGGCAGCTGGACGGGCGGCAACCGCATCCCGCGCAGGTGCGCGGCGGCGCCGTCGTCGACCGGCACCGGCAGACCCGGCGGCAGCGTCTGCAGGCTGCGCTCGTCCATCATCGCGCCGGCCCCTCGCCGTGCTTCCACGTCCACGACTGCGGCGCGCCCTGCGGCGGTTCGATCGTCACCGTCACGCGCGTCCCCGGCTGCGAGAGCTGCGGGAAGTAGCGCAGCGAGGCGAGGAGCGTTCGCGTCGCCGGCGGCGGTTCGGCGGCGCCGGACGTCTGCTCCCACGCCTCCGCCCCGCCTTTGGGAGCGCGCTCCGTCCCCGCGACCGCCTCGAGCTCGGCGCGCAAGCGGGCGAGGTTCGTCTCCGGACGGAGCGGCACGTCGTCGTCGCTCGCCAGGATCCCCAGTGCCAGATGCGAGGCGCTGATGTAGTCGTGCCCGAGTCGCCGCGCGTTCTCGAAGGCGAGCTCGATCGTGCGCTTCGCCCCCGGCGTGAAGACCATCTCCGACTTCGGAAACCCGCGCGCGCCGCCGAGCAGCTCGCGCAAGCGTTCGCGGTCGACCGCGTTCGTCAGCAACCGGCCCAGCTCGTCGTCACGCTCCGCCAGCGCGAACGCGATGTGCTCGGTCCCGATGTACGTGGACGCGAACATTTGCGCGACCTCTTGCGCGCGCACGATCGCGTGCCGCGCAGGCTCGGTGAACGGTTCCCACAGCGACACCGCGCTACCTCACCTCCACATTCGTGCTCTCCGGGGACCCCGTTTGGATGCGGCTCGGTTCCGGCGGTTCCTGCCCGCCAAAGCAACCGCCGCGGCACAAACGCGGCACGTTTCTGCTCGGCGGGAGAAGGCGGGCGGGCCGGACGCTCGGAACGCGGTGACATGGACCAGAAGACTCCTGGTGGGGAGAGGCCGGTCCGCTGCCTTCAGGACGCCGCGGGATGAACCCGAGCGGCCTCTGGAGTCATGGCTCGGTACGGCGCGTGCTGCGCAACGTTCGCCGCCCGGCCGCGCTCGAGCGCGACGAGATCGCGCTCGAGCTCAAACGCGCGCTGCGCTGCGAGGCGGCCCGCGACGCCGTGCTCACGCTGGTGGAGCGCGCGCTGAAGCACGAGCACCGCTTCTGCGCCGACATCGTGCGCCGCTGCGACGTCGACGGCGAGACGACCGCGGCGGTCGCGGCCGCGCTGCACCTCTCTCCGCGGCAGTTCTTCCGCTACCGCGCGCGCGCGATGGAAGCGATCAGCGTCGAGCTCGGGTTGGTCCTGACCCGCACGCGCACGCACCGGCCGGCCGACGGCGCCGCGCGCGCGGTCGTGCTCGGGCGGCTGCTGCTCTCGCGCGCCTCGCAGCCCGACGTCGCCAGCGCGATGCGCCACTTCGAGCGCGCCGCGGCGATCGACCCGCTGTGCGTCGAGGCGTACGCCGGGCTGAGCGTCGGCTGGCTGCTGCTCTCGCGGGAGCTCGCCGTCACGCCGGTGCACGCGCACGCCAAAGCGCGCTCGCTCGCGCGGCGCGCGCTCGCGCTCGACCCACGCTCCACCGCGGCGCACGCCGCCTTCGCGTGCGTCGCGATGGACTCGGGGCTCGGCCGCGCGGTCGCGGCGCCGCACGTCGCCGAAGCGCTCAGCTTTGACCCGTACGACGCGCGCGCGCACATTGCGAGCTGGAACCTCGCACTGATCGACGGTGACCTCGCCGCCGCGGAGTTCTCGAGCGCGCAAGCGACCTCGCTGGAGCCGGCCTCGTTCTTCTACGCGCTGTGCACGATGGCGACGTCGTTCTTCCGCGGCGAATACGCAGCGACCATCGCGCATGCCGGCGAGCTGATGGAGATCGAGCCGCGCTCGCGCGTCGTGCGCGTCTACCTCGCCGACGCGCTGGACGCCAGCGGCCGCCCGCACGAGACGCTCGCGCTGCTGCAGCCGAACGACAAGCTCTCCGACGATCCGTACGAGCTAGCGTCCGGCGCGCACGCGCGCGCGCTGATCGGCGACCGCGAAGGCGCGCAGCGCACGCTGGACCGGATGCTGCTCGTCAACGCCTCGTACGAGGTGCCGCGCTACCTGATCGCGTACGCGCGGCTCGCCACCGGCGACGTCTACGGCGCGCTCGACGACCTCGAATGCGCCGTGCGCGAAGACCCCGGTTGGATGCTGGTGATGGAGCACGATCCCGCTCTCGTCGAGCTGCGCGCCGAACGCCGCTTCCGCCGCCTCGTCTCGCTCCGCTCCAACGCGATCGGCTAGGTTCCGGCTGCTCACGCTCGGACACGGCACCGCGAGCGCGGACGAGCTCGCGGCGTTGATACGCAACGCCGGCATCGAGCTCATCGTCGACGTTCGCACCGTGCCGAAGAGCCGCCGGCATCCGCACTTCTGGCGCGAGGAGATGGAACGCTGGGTTCCGCAGCTCAGCGGCAGCGCGTACCGCTGGGAACCCGCGCTCGGCGGTTTTCGCAAACCCAACCCCGACAGCAGCAACGTCGCGCTGCGGCATCCGTCGTTTCGGGCGTATGCCGATTACATGGGCACGGACGCGTTCGCAACCGCGCTCGACGACCTCTTGAACGCGGCCGCCGAAAAACGCACCGCGATCTTGTGCTCGGAATCGCTGTGGTGGCGCTGCCATCGGCGCTTGATCGCGGACGCGGCCACGCTGCTGCACGGCGCCGACGTGCGGCATCTGATGCACGACGGGCGCTTGCAGCCGCACGTGCGCACCGCCGGCAGCCGCGTGACCGCGGAGGGCAGCCTGCGCTACGACGTCCTGTTCGACGACGAAGGACGCGAGGCTTGAGCAGATGCTCCCGACGGTCGCGCGGTCGACCGGCCCTCACAGCGAGACTTCGCCGGTCGCGTTGAGCCGGCCGAGGAGCAAATGGTAGTAGAGCATTCCTTGCTGGGGGGTGAGCGCTTCGATGATCGGTTCGGCTTCGACGTTCGGGTCGCCGGAGAGCTTGCGCAGCGAAGCGGTCGCGCCCGAGTCGTTCATCGGGAAGACGTCGAGCCGGCCGAAACCGCGCAGCGCGACGACCGCGGCCGTCCACGGGCCGATGCCGCGGTGCGTAACCAGCGCCTCGATGAGCTGCGGCGTGGTCAGCGGTTCGAGCGCCGACTCGTCCAATTCGCCGGATTCGATGGCGGCGGCGACTCCTTTGAGCGAGTTGACCTTGTTGATCGAAAGGCCGAGCGCGCGCAGCTCGACCGGGTCGGCGCCGAGCAGCGTGCGCGCGGACGGAAACGGATAGAGCCGCACGCCGCCCAGCTCGCGTGAAGCGGAATGGCGCTCGATGACCCGCCGCAAGATCGCGCCGGCGGCGTGGATCGACACCTGCTGGTAGACGACGGCGTTGACGACCGTCTCCCACAACGAGGGATAGCGCGGCGGTTTCACCCCACGCGCGCCGGTCGCGATCGCGTGCAGCCACGGCACGCTCGCGGCGCCGGCGTAGAACGGCGACAGATCGACCTCGGTGCCGAGCGCGCGGCGGACGATCGCGGTGAGGTCGAACGCGTTCGCGTTCGGCCCCTCGAGGCGCGCGGCCAGCAGGCCGGGCGCGTGCTGTTCGACCGCGAGCAGCACCGGCTCGTTCGGATCGCCGAGCAGCCGGCGGTACGCGGTGCCGTCGAAGACGTCGACGACGTTGGTGGACAGCCGTCGCATGACGACGGCGGTCAGGTCGAGCCGGTACGGCTCGCGGACGGGGACCTGCACCTCGTTCACGGAAACGCTGCGCCGTGTACCTCGCGACGTACGCACGCTACTGGCGGATCAACCTGCTCACGATGCTGGAGTACCGGGCGAACTTCCTCATGTGGGGAGCGTTCACCGTCATCTACCACGCTACCGCTTTGATCGCGCTGTGGGTCACGCTGCGCAACTTTCCGTCGATCAACGGCTGGGACTTCCGGCAGACCGCGTTCATGTACGGCCTGTGGATGCTCGGGCACGGCTTGCACAACACCGTCTTCTTCACCGTCGGCAGCGTCCCGGAGTTCGTGCGCGAAGGCCGGTTCGACCGCTTTCTGGTGCGGCCGCTCGACCCGCTCTTCCAGGCGATCACCTTCCCGCAGCAGATCTGGCCCGACGAGCTGATCCTGGCGATCCTCTACTTCTGCGCCGTGACGGGGTTCGCCGGCGTGCGCGTCGACTGGGTGCTGATCGCGTACGTCCCGCTGGTCGCGCTCGGCGGCGCGCTGATCGACTTCGGGATCAACCTCGCGATCGCGACCGCGTCGTTCTGGTTCACGCGCATCGACTCGCTGCGCTGGGTCTTCATGTCGCTGGAGCAAGAGTTCTCGCGCTACCCGATCTCGATCTACCAGCGCGGCGTGCGGCTCGTGCTCGCGTTCGTGCTCCCGTTCGCGTTCATGAACTACTTCCCGGCGACGTATCTGCTGCACAAGAGCGAGGACGGGCTGCACCTGAACCCCGGGATCGGGCTCTTCACGCCGGTCGTCGGCGCGCTGGTGTTCCTGATCGGCTACGCGTTCTGGCGGGTCGGGCTCAACCGCTACCAGGGCACCGGCAGCTGAACGGCGGAGAGCCGGCGATGGCGTGGTTGACCGCGACGTACTTGATGCGCTCGGAGCCGGCGCAAATCGAAGCGCGCGCCGAGGCGCTGGCGATCGAGCAGAGCGTCGAGTGCCCGCTGGAAGCGGTGCGCGAGCAGCGCATTCTGGACGAGGTCGTCGCGCGCGTCGCGTCGGTCGAGCACGTCGATGGTGATCTGTATCGCGTCGCGGTGAAGATCGCCGTGCAGACGACCGGCGGCGAGACGGCGCAGCTGATCAACATGATCTTCGGCAACGCCTCGCTGTGGGACTACGTGCAGTTCGTCGGCCTCGAGCTGCCGCCGCAGCTGCTCGCGCGGTTTTCCGGCCCGCGGCACGGGATCGCCGGCATGCGCGCGCTGCTCGACGCGCCGTGCCGGCCGCTGACCGCGGCCGCGATGAAGCCGCAGGGGATGAGCGTCGAACAGCTCGCGGCGATGTGCCGGACGTTCGCGCTGGCCGGCGTCGACGTCGTCAAAGACGACCACGGGATCGCCGATCAAACGTACTCGCCGTTCGCGCAGCGCGTGCGCGCGTGTCAGGCCGCCGCAACGGAAGCCGTGCGCACGACCGGGAGGCCGTCGTTCTACGCGCCGCACCTGATCGGCACGCCGCGCGTGCTGCGCGAGCATGCGCGGATCGCGCGCGAGGAAGGCGTGCGCGTGGTGCTGGTCGCGCCGATGGTCGTCGGGCTGCCCGCGTTCCGCGAGCTGGTCGACGAGTTTCCGGAGTTCGTCTACCTCGCCCACCCCTCGTTCGGCGGCGCCGCCCGGATCGCGCCGCCGCTCCTGTTCGGGCGGCTCTTCCGGCTGCTCGGCGCGGACGCGCCGATCTTCGTCAACTACGGCGGCCGGTTCGCCTACCCGCAGACGGAGTGCGGCGAGATCGCCGCGGGCCTGCGGGCGCCGTGGGGCGAGCTGCGAGCGGCGCTCCCCGTCCCGGCCGGCGGGATGCGGCTGGACCGGATCGAGGAGCTGCTCGACTTCTACGGCCCCGACACGATGCTGCTGATCGGCGGAAACTTGCTGCTTGCCGAAGGAGACAAGCTGCTCGCGCGCGCACGTGACTTCGTAGCGGCAGTTTCCGCGCAGGTGATGACATGAGCCGAGCGTTCACGAAAGAGCGCGACGACGAGCCGGAACCAGCGCTCGTCCCGCGACCGAGGCGCAAGGCGGCCCCGATTCCGGTACCGCCGGCCGACCATGCCGTGGTGGGCTTCGGCGCGACGGTCGTCGTCGAGGGCGTCGGACCCAAACCGCAGACGTTCACCGTCGTCGAGGCGGATCACACCGACGTCGGACACGGCCGGCTCGGGATCGACTCGCCGCTCGTCGAGGCCCTCATGGGGCACCGCGCCGGCGACACCGTCGTGTGGCACCGTCCGGTCGGCGACCGCACCCTGAAGGTCGTCTCCGTCGACTACGACCGAGATTTTAACTAATTAAATAGTTGACAGCGCCCTGCGCCGGCCGCTATGATCGCGGCGTATGCAGCGTTCGGCTTTCCTCGGCGGTCTGTCGGCTCTGACGCTCGCGCCGCACGCCGCGCGCGCGCAGCTCGGCACCGGCGACGATGCGATTCGGCTGAAGCTCGTCGCCGACGAGGCGCGAGCGGTGCTCGCGATTCTCGCGCGGCGCGCCGCCGGCGCAGCGCCCTACGAAGCGCAGTGGAACGCGCTTTTCGCCAGCGAAGGGTACCGCCGGCTCGCGGAGCGCGAGCGCTCCTTCAAGCGGCCGTTCGAGGACGCGGCGTTTCGCGCGTTCGTCTCGGATCCCGCGCTGCTCGCGCGCCGCGAGCAGCTCGCCGCGGCGCTCGATGCGTGGTCGCATGCCGACGTGACGGTCTGCGGCCGGCGTGCGCTGGCGTATCTGCCGAGCGGCTCGCGATTGCACGCCAGCGTGTACCCGGAGATCAAACCGCGCACGAACAGCTTCGTCTTCGACCTCGAGCACGATCCCGGCATCTTTCTCTACCTCGATCCGGCGATCTCGGCGACCGTGTTCACCTACACGGTCGCGCACGAGCTGCACCACGTCGGCTTCGCGCAGAACTGTCCGACGCCGGAAGTTCGCGCACAGCTCGAGCGCCTGCCGCCGCGGCTGAAGACGTTCGACGACTGGCTGGGCGCGTTCGGCGAAGGGTTCGCGGTGCTGGCCGGCGCGGGCGGCGCGGACGTCGATCCCGCGACCGTCGTCGGCGCCGAGTCGATACCGGAGTGGAAGGACGAGCGCGCGACGTTCGCGCCGCGGATGGTGCAGCTCGCGGCGTTCTTTCACGACATCCTCAGCGGAAAGCTGTCCAGCGACGCCGCGCGCGACGCGGGCCTCGCCTTCTTCGGGACGCAGGGCCCGTGGTACACCGTCGGCTGGCGCATGGCGGTGACGATCGAACGGCGCTTCGGCCGCAATCGCCTGATCGAATGCATCGCCGACAACCGGCTGTTCATCCCGACCTATAACGCTGCCTCGGCCGGAACAGCATTGCCAAAATGGAGCGCCGAAATCACGGACGCATTTCCGCCAGCCTAGCCTTGCGGCGCCGCGACGCGGAAGCAGACACCTCCGGCGGACCCGCGTCCCGTCGCCGCCGGGAGTAGCCGGGAAGCATAGCGCCCGCCCGCCCGGTGCTGGGAGGCAACATGGCCTGGCTACGTCGAAGCCGGGCCGGCGTTGAATTCTTCTCGGCGCGATCTCTCTACGGTGAAGTGAAGGGGTCAACACGTCATGGCGGACGTTCTCGAGAACCACCTGATGATCGGCCTCGGCGGAACCGGCGGGAAAATTCTCCGCTCGTTTCGCAAGACGATCTATCAGAACTTCCGTTCGGAGAATCCCTCGAACGTCAACGTTCGGTATCTTTATGTGGATTCTAGTGACGCGCTCATGGCGCTCGACGACCCGACGTGGAAGATCCTGGGAACGAGCGTTCAGCTTCCGCAAACGAGCCAGCTCAAGATTAGCGGACTGAATCTCGGCGAGATCCTGGACACGGTCGGCGACTACCCTGGAATCGCGCCATGGATCGGAAACCGCGATCAACTCCGAGCCATCCTGAAGTCCGCCGATAGCGCGAGCGTCGTCGGCGGACAGAAACGCCGTCTCGGTCGCTTTCTGTTCGCGTGCCGCGCGCAGCAGTTCCGCAGCCAAGTGCAGGCGCTCGTGAAGGAGATGCAAACCGGAGGGATCGCCAACGTCACGTTCCACTTCTTGTCGGGTTTGGCCGGCGGAACGGGGAGCGGAAGCCTCGTTGACGCGGTTTGTCAGGTTCGGCAGATGTTCCCGACACCGAACTATCGCAATTTGATTTACGCGCTCCTTCCCGATAAGCTGCCCGCCGCGAACCGGGCCGGCGCCAACTACCATGCCAACGGGTACGCCGCGCTCCTCGAACTCAACGCGCTCGACGTCGGCGAATATCTTCCGTGGGACGTTTCCGGCACGTTGAAGACGCGTCTCGACCTTCAGGATTCCTTCAACTGTTGCTACCTGTTCACGGACGAGAACGAAGATCACAACAAAGTCGACATCGACACCGAGCTGCCCGACATCGTGGCGGCGTTCTTGTTCCAGAAGATCGTCGCGACGCGCGACTTCCTCTGGAGCACGTCGGACGGTGACTCGATCAAGCGCCAGGAACGCTTCGAGCTCGGAAGCCAAGCGGACGAGAAAGAGCGTGCTCCGGCTAGCGGTAAGCCGGAGCGCACCCGCCGCTTCTTCACCTTTGGCGTAAAGCAGATCGCATACCCGGAGGAAGAGATCCGCGAGTATCTCACCTACTCGTTCGCGCAGCAAGCGGTTCTTCAGCTCGAGTACAACAATTGGACCGACGCCTTCGGCTATGTCGACCAGCCGGTGAACACGAGCTTTGCCGAGTTCGTGCGGAATCCCGAGATGGAATTGCGCTGGTCGATCGGTGATGACGCGCTCATGCTCTCGACCGGTGTGCTTCCCGACGAAAAAAAGAACTCCAAGTGGAAGCCGATCCAGAAATACTGGCTCGACATCATTCCTAACTTCAAAAGCACCGTCGTCGAGATCGCCAAGGGGAACCAGGCGAGCTGGATCGACGAGCTTATGAAGATGTGCGAAACCGCATACTCGGACAACTATCGTGACCTCGGCGTGCAGAAGTTCTACGAGGTCAAGCGCGGCGAGATCGTAGACCACGTTCGAGAGATCCGCCGCATCATTGAATCGGACTTGTTCACCGACTGGAAGAATGGAGTCCGCTCGATCTCGGAAGTCTCCCAAGTCATCGCGGCCTTGGTGAAGTGGCTCGACGAGAAAGCGGCGCGCTTCGACGAGCGCGCCACGAAGACGTCGGGCTTGATCAAGGACGCCGAGCAGCGCGTGCAGAGCGATGCGAGGCAGTGGGCCGCGGTCGGAATGGTCGGGAAGCTGCTCGGCCGGCGACAACGGCTCTTCGACGACGAAGCCGTGAACCTGCAACAGCTCTACACGTACCGCACGATCCTGCAGGCCAGCTCATTCGCGAAATCGCTCCTGCAATCGCTCTCTGCCGCGATCAACGATTTGGCCGCAGACGTGAACGCCGCCGCAAGCACAATATCCCAGGCCTTCGCGGAGTTCGGCAAGGACCTTGCGGCTCGACTCGTCGACGACGGCGACGACGACACGCGGGCTCTCGTGATCCGCTTCTACAAGCCGGATGTCGTCAAGGACTTCGCAAAGGCTCTGACGCGCAACGAGGACGAGCAGAAGGTTCAGACGACCGCGGTCCGAGTCGCGCTCGCGGCGCTCGTCGCCGACAACCTCTCGTTCGCGGTCTTCAATCAGCGGGTCGACGCTCAGCGGTTCCAAGATATCGTCGCCGCGACGTGTGAGGAACAGGCGCTCCAGGCGCATGAGGCTTACATCAGCAGTAACAAAGACCGGGAGCGCGTGCTCGGGGTGAGCATCGTCGAGCGCCTTCAGAAGGAGTACGGGGGAAACCGTGAGTCGTTGCGCGCCTACGTGACCGGAATCGTATCGCGCGCAAAGAACTTCATCGTGTTCAACCCCGCCGAAGTGACGCGCGTCGTACCCGGAAACGAGAGTTTGGGACCGATGTTCTCGTTTTCGACGATCATCTTGCCGGAAGCGGCCAACCAAGCCGAGTTCCGCAAGATCCTCGAAGAAGAGTTTGTCAACGCTCGTCCGGGCCAGAAAGAGATCGTCACCAACCCGAAGCGGCCGAACGAAATCACCCTCATCAACGTCACGAGCGCGTTCCCCGCGCGCGACGTTCAAGACGTCTCCTTTCTGCGCGACAAATACGACGCGCGCGTCGGCGCGACCGACGGCGACCAAGCGCGCTTCGAGCTCCATTCGGAAGGCGACGGAACGCAGTTCCCGAGCCTGTTCCTGCGCAAGATCGGACCGTCGGAGATTCTCCCGGAGCTGCTGCTCGCTTCGGCGCTTTCGATCGTTCAGACGCTTGAGGACCCGGATACCGGCCGGAAGGGTGTCTACCTGATGCGGAACGATGCCCAGGGCCGCGAGGCGCCGCCGCTCTCGCTGGGAAAATCGCTCACCGACGCGGTCGATGCGCTGGACGCGCTCTCGTTCGACGCACTTGAAACGCAGATTCGCGGCTTGCTCGCCCGCGACTTCCTGCACCAGGCGAAACGCGCCGAGCTGCTGGCGAACGTCGGTGCGCAAGTCGACGCGGTGAAGACCGAGCGGCCCAACCCGCTCGACAAGACGCGACAGGCGTACATCGCTGCGCAAGCGCGCGTAGAGGATCTGCTGAAAGGAAACTGATGGCATCGAAGTACGGGCGCTGTACAAATTTCGGCAGCTGCACGAAGGCGGACACGAAAGAGCAGATTCCGGTTGGTGGTCCCGATGCGGTATGCCCCGAATGCGGCAAACCGCTCACGCCGGTCGCGGCACCGTCGCGCGGATTTGCAGGGATCGGAATCGTCATTCTGCTCGGACTTGTCGTCGTCATCGTCGCCGGCTTCGTTTACCTTCGCGGAGGCAAAGGCAGCACCGCAGCGACGCCGGCACCGGTCGCACAGGCGTCCACGCCGGGAGCAGCGGCGCCAGGGGCGCCGGCCTCGACGACGGCGATGCGGCTCTGCGGCTCAAACACGATCGGCTCTCAGCTCGGGCCCGAGCTCATAAAAGGCTATCTCACGAAGCGAGGTGGCACGCAGATCGCCCAGCGGGACGACGGTCAGGATCAGCGCGTGGTCACCGCATCCCTCGGGGGAGCGGAGCAGCAGGTTCCGATCGCGGCGCACGGCTCGGCGACCGCGTTTACCGGACTATTGGCAAACGCGTGCGACATCGGGATGGCGTCTCGCGCCATCAAGCCGGCCGAGGCTAGGCGCTTGCGCTCGCTGGGAGACATGACGTCTCGCGCGAACGAGCACGTCATCGGGCTGGACGGCATTGCGGTCATCGTTAATCCGGCAAACCCGGTCGACGCGCTGACCATCGACCAGCTCAGAAAGATTTATACAGGCGCCGTTGGCGACTGGAAGGGCGTCGGCGGAAAACCCGGTAGGATCACGGTGTACGCCCGCGACGCGAAGTCCGGGACCTACGACACGTTCAGCAACCTTGTGCTGGGGAAAGCCGCGCTCATCGGTTCGGCGAAGCGCTTCGAGGATAGCCGCACGCTGGCGGAAGCGGTGTCGCGGAATCCGAGCGCGATCGGTTTCGTCGGGCTTCCGTATGCCACGGGAGCGAAGGCGCTCAAGGTCGCGTCCGGAGGAATCGCGATCTTGCCCAACTCCCTGACGGTCGGGCGCGAAACCTATCCGCTGACACGGCGGCTCTACCTGTATACCGCGGCGAACCCGAGCAACGCCCAAGTGCGGCCGTTCATTGATTACGTCCAGTCCTCCGACGGGCAGCGAATCGTTGAGCAGAACGGATTTGTCGGCAGCATCATCGACGCCGTGTCCGCGAGCGCGCCCCCCGTGAGCGTGCCTGCCGGCGCTCCGCGCGAGTATGCGAACATCGTGCGCACCAGCGAACAGCTTCCGTTCAACTTTTACTTCCGTACCGGAAGCGACGTCCTCGATAACAAGGCGTTTGTCGACGTCGGCCGACTTGTTTCGATCGCCGGACTCAAACGCAACGCCGGACGCAAGGTGATTCTTGTTGGCTTCGCCGACAGCACCGGGACGCACGATGCGAACCTCGTTCTATCGAAGGGGCGGGCGGAGTCCGTCAGGCGTGAGCTGATCTCACAAGGCGTTGAAGTCAAGCGGGCCACCGGCTTCGGCGATGCGCTTCCGATTCGAGACAACGCGACTGAGGATGGTCGTCAAAAGAATCGCCGAGTCGAGATCTTCCTTTCCCGCTGATCGCCGAGACGATCGGCGATGCTAGATCGAAAAGGCTGTCCACCCGCAAAAGCGCGGGCTCCGATCTTCCACGACATCCTGAGTCGGAAGCTGTCCGGCGCTCGCGGGGTTGAGAGCCCTTCAGCCCTTTGGTGGACGCGGCGGTTGAGCCGGTTTCCAGCCCTCGTGCAGCTGACTGCTCGTCGGTGGCGGCGGCGGTACGGCTGACGTCGGTTGCGGCTTATCGGACATCTTGCTGCTCCTCACAGGAGGCCTTGAAGGCGGTCCCCGTATGAAACGAACCGCTCTGTACCCTACAGTTTACCACAGCTTTGCCGGGGACGTGCCCCTCGAGATGGCTGCCGAAGTGGACTAGGATTGCAAAGACCGCCAGCATGAGCGAGCCCTGAGCAACCGTCCAGGCAACCGGATCGAATCGTCGTCGACGGGCCAGATCGATCGACGCACGATTGTATTCTTCGGCCAAACTCAGAGCGATATGGAACCGCGACTTCGATACATACGCCGTCAAAGGAGATACATATGCCGATGTGCTCGGATGCAATCGAAACTTCGTACGAACCAGATACAGGCAGCAAAGGACGGCACCGAATGCGGCTATGATCGCCAAGAAAAGGAAAGGTCCTGGGTCGACGTGCGATTTATCACCTCGGGCGTTACCGAACACCGTCAGTAGTCCAGCGCCACCGGCAAGAAATCCAGTTAGCCAGGTCGCCTTACCTTCGATTCTTTCATTACTCGCCACCCAGCCATCGTATTCGCGACGAGATTCTTCAAGAAGGAATAGAGCCGTATCTGGTTCGTCGTCAGGGAATGCAGGATACAGAGACCAGAGCTCTTCGGCTGCCTCAGCGCGCTCCTGAGCCGTAGGCGTCGCAACGGGTAAGCTGTCGCGACTTTGGCGCCAGAACGCCCAAAGCGCTGCAACGAATCCCGCCAGGCCGAGAAAGGTTGGTACCAACCCCGTCCCGATTGCAACAACCGTTTTCATCTCCAACCCCGTTGCTCCGACCGCCATCGGAGCCATTGTGGCGCTGCAGCGTGCCAACGTCATGGCATTGTTCGTCGCTGAACGAGCCGAAAGAGCTTACCTTGCCCTCACGATCGCAAGCGTGTCACGAGGTGCTACGTTGTGAGGGCCTTCCACGCGCGCAGCGCGACTTCGGTCTCCGCGCGGAGCTTGATCCACCTCGTGCGTTCCGCCGGCGTCGGTGCGGTGTCGGCGCTTTCGACCGAATCGAAGAGATCGCCGAGCGCGCCGGCGTACCAGCGCAGCGTCGTGAACCTGCTCGGCGGCGAGCCGACGGAGTTGCGCGGGTCTTCCGCCGGCGGCTTGCCGGCAATGGCATCAATGCGCGCGACGTTCGCGCCCGTTTTGGCCCGCGCGCGGCCGGCCTCGTCGATCGCCGCTTGCACGCGGGCGAGAAGCGCATCGACGTTGCGAGCGAGCGCGTACTGCGCGACAAGGCCCGCATCGCTCGCGCGGATGCGCGGATCGCGGCGTATGACGAGCGGCTGCGTCAGCGTGTGATCGCCGATCGTCATACGGACCATGTAGCGCCCGGGCGGGACGAAAGGACCGGCGCCGCCGCGACGGCGGCGGCCGCTCGCAATTGACGCGGCATGGAAATCCCAGGCGAAGCGGTGCATGCCGGGTTCCGCGGACGGACGCGGCTTCGGTGCGACCCAGTACGACGGGTACGGCGGGGGAGCGGCCTTCGGATCCGACGCCGCATCGCTGCTAGCGTATGCGCGCAGCACGTTGCCGGTCGCGTCGGCGATCTCAAGCCGAACCGGTCCGCTCGCGCCGGGCGGGACGACGTAGTCGATCAGCGCGCCGTACGGTGGGTTCTCACCCATCGGAACTTCGGGCGGCGAGGCTTCGGCTTCGTCGTTGTACGGGCGGAGCCGCACTACGTCGCGCGGCGCGAACAGCCGCGCGCCCGGCGCTGCGTTCGCCGCCAGCTGCCGCAGCGGCGAGACGTCGTCGAGGATCCAGAACGCGCGCCCGTGGGTCGCGAGCGCGAGGTCACCGTCGTGGACGATCAGATCGTGCACCGAGACGTGCGGCATGTTCAACTTCAGCGACTGCCACGAGGCGCCGTCGTCGAACGAGACGTACACGCCTGTCTCCGTGCCGGCGTATAGGAGCCCGCGCCGCTGCGGATCCTCGCGCACGACGTAGACGAAGCTGTCGGCTGCGATGCCGCTCGAGGCGCTGCGCCAGGTGCGCCCGCCGTCGTGCGTGACGTAAACGTATGGATGGTCGTCGTCGAGCCGGTGGCGGTCCACGGCGACGTACGCGCTCCCCGGATCGAAACGCGACGCCTCGATCGTGTCAACGTGGCTCCAAGGCGTGAGCGCGGGCGGCGTGACGTTGCGCCAGCTGCGGCCGCCGTCATTCGTCACCTGTACGAGGCCATCGTCTGTTCCGGCCCACACGAGGTTCGCGCGCAGCGGCGAGGGCGCGAGCGCGTAGACGACGCCGCGCGGTTCCGGCGTGTCGGCGTCCTTCGCGGTCGGCGGATCGAGCGTCGCGGGGACGCCGGCGTGCCGGCGGGTGAGATCGCCGGAAATCTGCTGCCAGTGCCCGCCGCGGTCGCGCGAGCGGAACACGACTTGGTTCGCGGTGTACAGCGCGTGATCGGGGCCGAACGCCATCGGCTGCGTCCACTCGGCGCGCCACACGCCGGGGAGCCCGGTCGTCGGCGCGAGCGAGCGCGTCTGTGCCGTGCGCAAGTCCTCGCGCACGACCGGATTGTTGCCGTACGCGTCGTTCGGGTCGCGCGGATCGACCGCGATCGAGCCGCTCTCGCCGCCGGCGCCGATCGGGCGCCAGTCGCGCTCTTCGATGCCGCTGTGCGCGCTGCGCGAGACGATCATCGCCGCGCCGCTGTCCTGCTGCGCGCCGAACAGATGATACGGGAACGCGTCGTCGGCGACGACGTGATAGAACTGGCCCGTCGGCTGGTTGAACCACGAGCTCCATGTCTCGCCGCGATCGAGGCTGACCGATGCGCCTTGATCGCTGCTGAGCGCCATGCGCGCGGGGTCGGTGGGGTCGATCCACAAGCCTTGAAAGTCGTCGCCGTCGGGCGAGCCTTTGATCGCGGTGAAGGTCTTGCCGCCGTCACTCGAGCGGTACATCGCCGTGTCGGCGACGTAGACGACGTCGGGATTCTTCGGGTCGACGGTGACGTGGCAGAAGTACCAGCCGCGCTCCCAGATGCGCTTGTCCTTGCTCATCGGCGTCCAGCTCGCGCCGCCGTCGTCGCTGCGGTAGAGGCCGCCGTCCTTCGCGTCGACGATCGCGTAGACGCGGTTCGGCTCGCTCGGCGCGACCGCGAGCCCGATCTTGCCGAGGTCGTCGGCCGGGAAGCCGTGGCCGGTGAGGTGGTTCCACGTCACCCCGCCGTCGGTCGATTTGTAGAGGCCGCTTCCCGGCCCGTTCGAGGGCGGATAGACGCTCCACGGCGGACGCCGCGTCTGCCACAGCGAGGCGTACACCGTGCGCATCGACGGATCGCTCGCGAGATCGATCGCGCCGGTGTCGCGGTCGTGAAAGAGCGTCGGCGCCCAGTTCGCCCCGCCGTCGGTGGAGCGGTAGACGCCGCGCATCTCGTTCGGCCCGTACGCGTGCCCGAGCGCTGCGACGAGCAGCGTCTTCGGATCCTTCGGATCGACGAGGATGCGGCCGATCTGGCGCGAGTCTTCGAGCCCGATCCGCGTCCAGTGCGCGCCCGCGTCGGTCGAGCGGTACATCCCGTTGCCGTGGATGATGTCGGAGCGCATGTCCGCCTCGCCGCTCCCCACGTACACCGTGTTCGGATCGCTGGGCGCGACGGCGATCGCACCGATCGACGCGACCGGCTCTTCGTCGAACACCGGCTTCCACGCCGCGCCGGCGCTTGTCGTCTTCCACACCCCGCCGCCGACCGCCCCGAAATAGAACGTGCGCGGATCGCCCGCGACGCCGCTCACCGCAACCGCGCGCCCACCGCGAAACGGCCCGATGTTCCGCCAATGCAGCCCGGCGTACAGCACGGGGTCTACGGATCGCGCGCTCGGCGCGCTAAGCGCCGCGGAGCCAAGCGGTACGGCGAGGGCAAGCGCGGCGAGGGCGGCGATGTTGAGACGAGGGCGCATCCCACGAGTGGCAGCCGGGTCGTCCGACCGGTACTTCACACATGGGATTTGCGACACGTCTGCGCTGAAGCCTTTGGCGGCTTGCTTTCGTCGTCGCCAGCGCCGACTCTCTTATAGCGCGTGTGCCGCGATGCGAGGAGTCTTTAGAACGTTGCCGTGTCCGGTACGCACGACGTGAGGACGCGCCTTTCTGGTCCTCCGCGGGACGTACGACGCTTCAGCAGCGAGCGCCGCCGCGCCGGCCACGTCGACGACCGCGGCACGAGCCTCGATCTCTTCGAAAACGCTCCGTTCGTGCAGCTGAACGCGGTCGTCCCCGGCGAGACTGCTGACCGCTTTCGCCGCCGCGGCGTCGACGAGGTCGCGGTCGCGGACCTGAACGGCGATACCGACCAATACTTGATCGCGCATTTGAACGGCCACGTCAATGACCAGTTCCCGTGACGGGTCGGTCCCATTCTGGATTCCGGCCAGGTCGGACGCGATCGTGGTCGCGCCCACGACGTCGACAATTAACTCGCTGTCATTCGCTTCAACGCGCGAGGCGAAGACCAAAGGGCGTTCGACCTGCCGCAAGACGGGCCGTTCGCACGTGGAGCAGCGTCTTTCGACCGCAACGCTTCGGACGTATCCGTACCGCGGTCCATGTACATCTTCCGTAGCGCTTGCAGGCGCGAGCATGCATGAACACGTCGTGCCATCGCGCTGACTCACCCGGTAGTTCATGAGTAAAGATTCGGAAAACGATTTCAGGCGCTAAAGCCGCTGGGTCTGGGCTACGCTCGACCGGGCGGCCGTGTCGTCGGGTCTAACGGGGTACCATTCGCTGCTCTGTGCCGGGTGTTCACAAGCGCTCGGCCAAAAAGCCTCACGTTTGATCGAGCTCTGCTTCACCTGCGAGCTTGCGGAACAGCGCGCCGGCTTCGTCCGGCACGGGCTCGACGCCGGCAGGCTTCAAGTGGCGGATGAACCAGTGGGCGATCGCGCGCAGGCGCAGGATGCGCGAGCGGGGTTTGCCGGCGCGGGACATCTCGTGGCCGGTGTCGGTGAAGCGGACGAACTCCGTTGCACCGTTGCCGAGGCGGCGGAGGATCGTGAAGAGCTGTTCGCCCTGATCGATCGGGCAGCGGAAGTCGCGCTCGCTGTGCTCGACCAGCAGCGGCGCGCTGATCGACTTCGCCGCACGCATCGGCGACATCTCGAACAGCTTGCGGCCGGCGTCGTCGGCGTACTTCGTCTGCAGCTCGCGCTCGAGAAACCAGCCCAGGTCCGACGCGCCGATCTCGCTGACGTGGTCGTTGACCGCGCGCATCGAGACGCCGGCCGCGAAGCGGTCGCTGTGCCCGAGCAGCCAGGTCGTCATGAAGCCGCCGTACGAGCCGCCGGCGACGCCGATGCGGGCAGCGTCGAACGAGCCTTGCTCGAGCGCGCCGTCGAGGATGCGCAGCACGTCCGCCGCGTCGATTCCGCCCCAGTCGCCGATGATCGCGTTGGAGTACTCGTGCCCGTACGACTGCGAGCCGCGCGGGTTGCCGTACGCGACCGCGATCCCTTGCGCGGCCAGCACCTGAAACTCGAAGAAGAACGTGTGGCCGTAGGCGCCGTGCGGGCCGCCGTGGACTTCGAGCACCAGCGGCGGTGTCTTCTCCTGCGGCTGCCGCGGCGCGATGAGCCAGCCGTCGAGGACCGCGCCGTCGTCGGCGCGCGGGCGGTAGCGCTTCGGCGCAACGACGTTTTTGTCGGCGAGCCACGGGTTCGTGTCGGTCAGCGTGCGCTCGCCGCCGTACGGCTCGACGAGCGCGATCTCGTTCGGCACCACCGGCGTCGAGTACGCGAACGCCACCGCGCCGTCGCCGCCCACGCTGAACGCGAAGACGTCGCGCTCGCCGCCAGCGACGACGCGCGTCTTGCTGCCGTCGCGCGCGAACGCGCGCAGCGTCGTGCTGCCCTCGTCGCACACCTGCGTGACGATCTCCTTGTCGCCGGCGCTCCACTGCGGCACCGTCGTCCCGCCGCTGCGCAGATCGCCCGCCAGCGCGCCGCCGACGGTTCGTCCGAGCCCGGCGGAGAGCGAGCGCGGCGCACCGCCGTCCGCGCCGATGACCAGCAGCTCGGTGTCGAAGCGGCCGCCGCCGTCGTCGCCGTGGAAGTGGCCGAGGAACGCGATCTCGCGACCGTCGTGCGAGAACGACGGGTTGATCATCGGCCCTTCGCCGTGGGTGAGCGCGGTCAAAGCGCCGCTCGCGACGTCCACGAGGTAAATGTCGCTGAGCGCGGTCGCGTCCTCGCGGATGCCGATCCGCGCGTGGAACGCGACGCGCGTTCCGTCCGGCGACCACGACGGCGCGCTCACGTCGAAATCGCCGCCGGTGATCTGTTTCGCCGAACCGCCCGCGGCGTCGACGACGAAGAGATGCTTGCGCACGCCGTCGAGCAGCCCCTCGGCGTCGCTCTTGAACGGCAGCATGCGAATGTGCCGCGCGCCGCTCTTCTCGTCGTGGTAGATCGGGGCGCTCGCGGCGTCGTGCGGCGCGTTCGCGACGAACGCGATGCGCTTCGAGTCGGGGGACCACGCGAGCGCGGTGATCTTCTTGTACTCCTCGCCGAGCAGTTGCGCTTCGCCGCCGTCGAGCCGCAGTACGCACAGCCGCGTCTTCCCGTCGCGGTCGGCGACGAACGCCAGCGCCGAGCCGTCCGGTGCGACGCGCGGAAGGCGGTCGTTCGTGCCGCTGGTGAACGCGCGCTCCGCGCCGTCGCGGTCGATGCGCCGGATCGCGCCGCGCAGCTCGTCGGCCTCGCGATCGAACCACGCGCGGCGGTAGAACACGGCCGAACCGTCGGGGCTGAGCTGCGGGTCGGCGACGAGCACCAGCTGCAAGAGGTCGCTCGGAACGAGAGGAGTAGCCATCGCAGGCGGGCATTATCGCCGGGATATGCGGCTTCCCGCGTTCCTCGCTCGCTTCGCCGATCCGCTCCCCGCCGAGCAAGCACCGCGGTGAGACGCGCGCGCTTTCTCGGCGGCGCGGCGGCGGCTGCGGCCTGCGTGAGCCCGCTGCGCGGCATCGCGCAACCGGGGCTGGACGTCAGCGATATCGTCAACCGCATTCCCGGGATCACCGGCGTCGCGGCGCGCACGATGGGGAACGGCCCGCCGGTGATCGACGTGCGCGGCGACGAGCAGTTTCCGGCCGCCTCGGTGATCAAGCTCGCCATCATGGCGACGGTCTACCGCGCCTACGACGCCGGGACCGCGAAGCCGAGCGATCTCGTGAAGACGCGCGCATCGGACCTGATCGGCGGTTCCGACGTGCTGGCCGGTTCGCCGCCCGGCAAGGAATGGAGCATCGACACGCTGATCAAGGCGATGATCCACGTCAGCGACAACGCGGCGGCGAACACGCTGATGACGGCGTTCGGGATCGGCACGATCAACGCGACGATGCAGCTGGTCGGGATGGTGGGCTCGCGGCTGGCGCGCCACTTCGCCGACGTCGTGCCGTCGTGGCGCCGCAGCGAGAACCACCTCACCCCGAACGACACCGCGGCGCTGCTCTTCGCGATCGAGCGCGGCGCGCGCGAAGGGATTCCGACGGTCGCTTCGCCACAAAGCTGCCGCGCGATGGTGCAGGTGCTGCTCGGCAACGACGATCGCACGAAGATCGTGCGCGGCCTGCCGCCCGGAACGCCGTGCGCGCACAAGACCGGCGAGATCGACTACACGCGCAACGACGCCGGCATCATCGATCCGTTCGGCGACAACCCGTACGTGCTGGTCGTGCTGACGAAGGAGCTGCGGGACCACGCCGCGGGCAACGCCGGCATCGCGGCGATCGCGCAACGCGTCGACAAGGTCTTGCGGCAGGGATCTTCAACCGGCTGATCGCACCGCGGGCGCCGTCTGCAGCGCTGCGCCGAGGCGCGAGCCGAGCACCGCGACGATCGCCGCCGAGAGAAGCATCGGGAGAAACGCTGCGGCCGGCGCGCGGGTGAGATCCCAGGCGGCGCCGGAGAGCAGCGTCGTGACGAACGAGATCGTGTAGCCGACCGTGAAGGTGCCGCCGGCGAGCCGCGCGATCTCGTGCGGCGGCGCGAGCAGCGCGGGCAGCGCGAAGCTCATCGTCAGAATGTACGCGCCGGTGAAGCCGAGCAGCGCTGCCGCCGCCACCGCGACGGCACCGCCGAACGCGATCATCCCGGCGAGCGCGACGACGATCAGCAGCGCGACGAACAGCGACGTCTCCCGCCGCCCCAGGATTCGCATGGGAATCAAACCGACGACCAGCGAGGCCGGGATCTGCGCGACGTTCAGCGCGGCGAGCGCCGCGGCGACCAGCTGCGGCTCGCCGGTCGCGTGGAGAAAATCAGGCAGAAACGTGTTCGCGCCGAAATACGTCAGGCTCGCCGCGGACTGAAAGACGCCGAGCATCCAGGTGCGCCGGTCGCGCACGTCCGGGAGCCAGGCGCCGTTCGCCGGCCGGCTCGTTGCGTCGCCGGCGTCACGCACGAACCCGAGCGCGAGCGCCGTCACCGCGACCGGGATGCTCCACGCGACGAAGCTGCGCTCCCACGAGCCGCCGACGAGCGGGAGCAGAAACGGGATCGTCAGCGAGGCGCTGATCGATTCGCCGCACAGCAGCCCGTTCGCCCACACGCCGGTGCCGAACGCGATGCGGTCCGGAAACCACGCGCGCGCGAGCGACGGAAACGCGGGCTGGATGAGCGCGATCCCGACGCCCATCACCAGCGTCATCGCGAACAGCGTCGCGACCGACGGGCCGGCGCCGCGCAGCGCGGACGAGAGCGCGATCACCCACAGCCCGCTCACCAGCGCGCGGCGCGCGCCGAGCCGCGCGACCAGCAGCGCGCCGAACATCGAGGAGCCGGCCAGCACGAGCACCGGCAGGTTCGAGAGCGCCGCGATCCCGGATTCGTTCAAGTGCAGGTCGCGGTGGATCAGCGGGATGACCGGCGGTACCGCGAGCAGCGTCAGCCGCAAGTCGATCCCTGCCAGCCACAACAGCACGATCCGTACCACCGGCGAGGGACGCACCGCCGCCCGGTTCGACGCTCCCCGATCGTTCCTTCGTGAGTAATCGCGGTCCACGAGGTGAGTAGCACGACTCTGTCGCGCGGCGAGCGGCTTCCCTATGCTGGCCGGGCGCGCTTTGGCCGCGCACCACTCACTACCAGGAGAAACAGCATGCAATCACCCACCCGCAAAGCCGACATCTTGCCGCCCAGCCCGCCTCCGCCGAACATCACCGGCGTGAATCCGTCCGACGCAATCGCGGGGACCTGGGTCGAGATCGACGGAACGGGGTTCAACAACGTTCAGAACGTCACGTTTCGCGGCGTCACCGCGAGCTTCAAGTTCGACTCGGCGACGGAAGTGCAGGCGGTCGTGCCGGCCATATCGCCCGGCTCAGCCCCCATTCAGATCACCACCGTCAACAACGGCTTGAGCGCGACGAGCAACCAGGCTTCGTTCACGGTGGACGGCTACTCGTTCGACGAGCCCGACGAGTTCGACCCGAAGAAAGGACTCCCGGGCGACTCGATCACGATCCACGGCAAGGACCTGGGCACGGTGAACCAAGTCCTGTTCAACATGGATCCGTCAAAACAGATCACGACGGGCGCCAGCCAGCGCGTCGTCGCGGTCGTGCCTCCCGACGCGACGAGCGGACCGATCACGCTCAAAGGCCCGCTCGGTTCGGTGACCTCGCAGCAGAACTTCATCGTCATCGTGCCGCCGGTGCTGAAGAGCGTCAGCCCGCAGTCGGGTCCGGTCGGGACGAAGCTCACGCTGAGCGGCCAGCACTTCGAGCAGGTGACGTCCGTCGTGTTCAGCCAGAACGGCCAGAACTACAGCGCGAGCTACACGATCAAGGACCCGCGCACCATCAAAGTGACGGTACCGCCGGGACTCAACCCGGGCTCGGCGACCATCATTGCGACCGACCGGGCGGGCTCGGGATCGATCAACTTCACCGTCACCGGGACGACCGGCTAACCGTCGCCGGTCACTCGAACAGCGATGTCTGTTCGATGCGTGCAGGGCGCTCGTGCGGCACGGCGAGCGCCTCGTACACAAAGCGGTCCATACTTATTATGCTTAGCTATGCATCGACGGGAATCGGACGCGTGTGGCGGCGGCGCGTCGGCCGTGAATGAGTAGGAACGAATAAGAGCCGCTGTAGGTTCGAGCGACTGAGCGGCCATCGACCGCGTCATACGCGAAGATACCTTGTCCGCCCGGCGCGATTACGCCGGCACTACCGTACCGTTCTGAGACGGAGAGGTTGGCGACCGATGGAAAGTGCGGTTCGATGAGGTTGTCAGTGGTTCATAGCGTGGTGCTGGGGGCTGCTACGGTGGCGTGCTGCGCCTTCGGCACTCCGATTTCGGCGCCACAGCACCTGGCTGTCCCGGGCCGCGGGCGTTACGCGCTTCATGGGCCGCTCGTCACGGTGTTAGCGCCGCACGCACGGCTGCGGCTTCGTCTTGCGAGGCTCGTTATGGAAGACAGTGCGTTGGGATGTGTTGCCAAGCTACCGCGGCACGGCGGGATGCTGAGACCGCTGTCGCCGTCGACGCGGCCGATTGGTTTCGGGCCGCGATTCCTCTATGCACATGTGGACGAAGTTGGGCTCGACGTGAATCGTCGTGTCACGCGGGTCGTTCACGATGCCCCGCGTTATCAGGACAGCTCGATGCACGCGATCGCTCATCCTTGGTCGCTCGGTAACGCGCGCTACGTCATCGACGTACCGGCCGGTGAGGCCGTCCGGGACGGCCTCGTTCCGGGCGCACGGGCACGCATTTTGGCGTCTCCCGCCGACTTGCAGTTGGAACCCGACCACAGCGTGCCGCCACCGCTTCCGTGCCGCGGTCCGGTGCAACTTTAGCTCACTCGAACAGCGAGGTCTGTTCGATGCGTGCAGGGCGCTCGTGCGGCACGGCGAGCGCCTCGTACACCATTCTGATCGTTCCCGGCGAGAAGCCGGCGTACTGGTTGTTCGCGTAGCCCGCCAGCCGCGCGAGCTGCGGTGCCGCGTCGCGAATCGCCTCGGCCCACTGCGCGATCTCCGCGCTGCGGTCGATGACGAGCTCGTCGAAGCGCGAGACCGACTCGCGCGCGCCGATCCAGCGCACGTACGCGTGCGAGGCGGTCGGGCGGCGCAGCTCGTGCAGCATCGTCTCCAGCGGCACGAACGGCCCGTCGCTGACCGCCAGCGCGACGCCGTGCGTGCCGAGCGCGTCGCGCAAGCGCGCGTGCGCATCACCGTGAAACCACTCCCGCTCGCGCACCTCGAACGCCCAGCGCGGCCCGGCCGGCAACTCGCGCACGAACTGCTCGACCGTCTCGATCTCCGCCGGTCCGAAGTCCGGTCCGGTTTGGATCAGGATCGCTTCGAGCTTCTCGCCGAACTCGCTCGCGCTGGCGACGAACTCTTCGACGAGCGCGCGCGAGGCCATCAGCCGGCGCTGTGCGTGATCTCACGCGGCAGCTTCAGCGCGAAGGTGAAGCCGTCCGGAACTTGCGCCGCCCACTTGCGCACGCGCTCGGGCTGCGGGGTCCCGTAGAACGTCGAATCCACTTCGACGCTGTCGAACTCTTCCGCGTACTCGCGCAAGAAGCTCTCGGGACGCGTTCCCGCGTCGTACATCGGACCCACCCAGTCCGCATACGACCAGCCCTGCGTCCCGAGGGCGAGCTGCGGAAGCGTCAGCCGTTTCCGATCTCGACGCCGTCGGCGGCTTCGATCGTCACCTTGTCCATCTTGTCGCCGGCGCGGATCTGGTCGACGACGTGCTGGCCCTCGACGACGTGGCCGAAAACGGTGTAGTTGCGGTTGAGGAACGGCGCGTCGTCGAGGCAGATGTAGAACTGGCTGCCGGCGCTGTTCGGGTTCGACGAGCGCGCCATCGCGACCGTCCCTTTGATGTGCGGCCGCTCGCTGAACTCAGCTTCCAGGTTGTAGCCCGGGCCGCCGGTTCCGTTCCCGCTCGGATCGCCGCCTTGGATCACGAAGCCGGGCTCGTAGCGATGGAAGGTCAGCCCGTCGTAGAAACCGGCGCGCGCCAGCTTGACGAACGCGGCGCAGTGGAGCGGCGCCTCGTCCGGATAGAACTGAAAGACGATCTCGCCCTTCGGCGTCGAGATGCGGGCGCGGGCGGTCTTTGCTTCCTCGGCGAGCGTCCGCAGCTCGTCGCCCGAGGGCTTGGTGTAGGTTGGCATCGCGCGCTTTGTACGGCGTCGGTGAAGGTTCCACCCCGCACGTTTGCCGCCGCCTGCTCGCGGGGTAGAATGGGGCGGGCCGGCGGCGAGCCGCTTTATTTCAGGTTGCGTGAAACGATGGAAGCGAGAATGAGGGGCCATGGCAGCGGCGGCGGCGCGACGCTGCAGCTTCGTGTCCCCCCGGAGCCCCGGTTCGGACGCCTCACCCGCGAGCGCGTCGCGCAGTTCACCGCCGACCACTGCATCCCCGAAGCCGACGCCGAAGCGTTTCTGACCGCCGTCTCGGAGGCGCTCGCCAACGCGATCGAGCACTCGGGGACGCCCACCTCGATCGAGGTTTCGTGCCGGCTGACCGGCCGGCGGCTGGTGGCGACCGTCGTCGACGACGGGGTCGGCTTCGCGAGCGAGGTCCCCGGCGAGCCGGTGCTGCCCGATCCCCTCGCCGAGCGCGGCCGCGGGCTCCCGATCATGCGGCGGCTTACCGACCACTTCGAGGTCCGCAGCACCCCGGGCGCAGGCACCTCGGTGATCCTCGAGCGAATGATTCGCCGCTCGGCCGAGAGCGAAGACGACGACGACATCGCGAGCTGAGCGCCCGCGCGGCGTCAGCTGACGAGCTTCGGCGACCAGAACCACACGCCGAGCTCGACGATCCCGAACAGAATCGACCACGCGAAGAGTGGCAAGTACCAAAGCGACGGCCGCGTGCGGATCGCGTACGCCATGAGGCAGTACAGGAACGGGATGAAGTCGAGCGCGTGGCGCGCGCCGAGCTGCACCATTCCGGTGCTGTAGTAGAGCAGCGCCGGGATCGCGCACAGCGCGGTCGCGAGCCAGAGCAGCTGCACCGCGCGCTCGCGGATCGGTGCGAGCAGCGCGATCAGCAAAGCCGGGCTGGTGTAGGTGAGCGCGGTTCCGAACTGCCCGGCGATGAGGTACGGCGGGCGGTCGATCCGCTGCGGCGGCTGCAGCAGATAGAACTGCAGCTGCATCCCGAGGTTCTTCAACGCGAACGGCGGCGCCGGATCGTTCTTGCCGACGTCCATGATGCGGTAGAACTTGGTGAAGCCGACGTCGGCGATGGTTCCCCAGCGCACGTAGTTGTAGATCGACGACGGGATCGCGAACAGGGCGACCACCGCGGCGGTGGTCAGCCAGCGCATCGGTTTCGCGCGGAGCTGCGGCCACACCGCGAGCGCGTACGCCGGCGCGGCGAGGAACATCGGGTAGCGGCAGAACGCGGCGCACAGCGCCCACAGCGCGACCCGCCACGGCTCCCGCTTTCCGAAGCACTCGTTCAGCGCCAGCATCGTGAACGCGACGGCGCCCGAGTGCGCGACGAACCACACGTCGCCGCTCGCCGAGCAGTACGCGTAGCTGGTGCCGAAGAGCATGAACGCCGCCAGCAGCCACGCCCAGCCGCGCGCGACGCCGATCCGCCGCGCGACGCGCCACGCCGTGCCGATCCCGATCCCGGCCAGCACGATCGCGAGCACCGTCTCGTTCGCGTTCAAGCCCCAGATCGCGACGAACGGGAGCAGCAGCACCGCCGGAAGGGGCGCCTCGTAGACGTAGGCGTGGCCGTGGTACGGGATCGCGTCGATGTAGTCGCCCGGGAAATGCGGCAGGTACGGCTTCCCTTGCAGCCACCCGTCCGCCATCCAGACGTAGTTGTCGAACGCGGTCGCGTGAAACCCGGAGAAGAGACCGAGCGCGGCGACGGTGAGAACGCCGGCGAGCACCGCGTGGGCGCGGTCGTCGCTGAAGATCCGGGCCGGGGTCACGACGCCGGGTTTCGGACGAAGCCGCCGAAGTCCTCAGCGCAATGGCTTTCTCTCGTACGTTCTTGGCGAGCGCGGCGCTGCTCGCGCTGAGCGCCGCCGCCCCGGCCCGCGCGGAGCTGCCCGCGCCGCCGCTCGATCCGGTGATCTCCGCCGCGCTGGCCCGCGTCTCGCCAGCGCAGCTGCGCGCGACCGACGAGCGGCTCGTCGCGTTCGGGACGCGCTCGACGTTCTCCGAGAAGGCGGGGCCGCGGCGCGGCGTCTTCGCGGCGCGCGACTACCTCGTCGGCCGCTTCCGCGAGATCGCGCGCGGAACGCACGGTCGGATGACCGTCAGCCTCGACACGTACACGCAGCCCGCGAACCCGCAGCAGCGCATCCCGCGCGAGGTGGTGATCTCTTCGGTGATCGCGACGCTCAAGGGCGACGAACCCTCGGCGCGCACCTACGTGATCTCCAGCCACTACGACTCGCGGAACACCGACAACTACGACGGCGTCAATGACGCGCCGGGCGCCGACGACAACGGTTCGGCCGTTTCGCAAGCGGTCGAGGCGGCGCGGGTGCTGGCGAACGTGCCGCTGCACGCAACGGTCGTGTTCGCGTGCTTCGACGCCGAAGAGCAGGGGCTGTTCGGCAGCGCGCACTACGCCAAGACGTTGAAAGAAGCGAACGTCGACGTCGAGGGCAACCTGAACAGCGACATCATCGGCGCCTCGGTCGGCGACGACGGCGTGAAGCGCGACGACTGGGTGCGCATCTTCTCGGAGTCGCTGCCGCCCGGAACGAACGTTTCGCGCGTCAACGTGATCGGCGGCGAGAACGACTCGCCGGCGCGCGAGCTGGCGCGCTTCGCGAAGGAAACCGGCGACGCGTACGGGACCGGGCTGCACGGCGTGCTGATCTACCGCGCCGACCGCTTTCTGCGCGGCGGCGACCAGGAGTCGTTCAGCGCGCAGAGCTTCCCGGCGATTCGCTTCGTCGAGCCGGTCGAGAACTTCAACCACCAGCACCAGAACGTGCGCGTGGAGAACGGCGTGCAATACGGCGATCTGCTGCAGTACGTCGACTTCGACTACCTCGCGAAGGTGACGCGCTACAACGTCGCCGCGCTGGCGACGCTCGCCCTCGCGCCGGCGACGCCGAAGGTCGGCATGGACGCCGCGCAGCTCAGCAACGACACGACGCTGCGCTGGGCGCGCGTCCCCGGCGCGGCGCGCTACGAGGTCCTTCGCCGCGCGACGACCGATCCGGCCTGGACGAACGTCCAAGACGTCGGCGACGTCACCAGCGCGACGCTGAAGTTCTCCAAGGACAACTGGCTCTTCGGCGTGCGCGCGGTCGACGCGCAAGGCCACCGCTCCCCGGCCGGGTACCCGGCGCCCTTGCGATAGTTTAGATCACCCCGTTGGCGCGCAGCTCGCGCAGCGAGGCGTCGATTGCGTCCGCGGTGAGCGCGACGTCGTCGTCGGAGTGGGCGGTCGAGAGGAACATCACTTCGTTGTGCGAGGGTGGGAGGAGGACGCCGCGCGCACGCATCGCGTGGTAGAAGGCGGCGTACGCGCGCTGGTCGCTGCGCTGCTGGTCGTCGTACGAGCGGGTCGGCGGGCCAGGACGGAACTTGAAGTCGAGGATCGACTCCAGCTGTACGACGGCGTACCCTAATTCGAGCGCGCGCAGCGTCGTGCGGATGCTTTCGGCCAGCGCGCTCGCGCTGTGATCCATCTCGGCGTAGAGCCGCGGTCCTTCTTCTTCGAGATGGTCCAGCACGCGCAGTCCCAGCGCGGCGGCGAACGGCATCCCGGCGTGCGTCCCGCCGGTGAAGCACGGGCCGTCGGGCGCGAGCACCGCCATGACGTCGGCGCGGCCGCCGAACGCCGCTAACGGAAAACCGCCGCCGAGGACCTTGCCGACGGTCGTGAGATCGGGCGTGACGCCGAGGCGTGTTTGCGCCCCGCCGAGGCCGAGCCGCAGCCAGGTGATGATCTCGTCGAAGATCAGCAGGGCGCCGCAGCGGTCGGCGCGCTCGCGCAAGCCTTCGACGAAGCCGGGTGCGGTTTCGACGAGCCCCATGTTGCCGCAGATCGGCTCGACCAGAATTGCCGCAAGCCGATCGCCGACGCGCTCGAGCACGCGGTCGACGTCGTCGAGATCGTTGTAGCGCGCGACCGCGAGATCGCCGAGCACCGCGCGGGGGATCCCCGAGTGCGCCGCGTCCAGCGTCTCCGCCGACGCGCCCGCGTCTTGCAGCGCGAGATCGAAGTGGCCGTGGTAGTTGCCCGAAAACTTCAGCACGGCGTCGCGGCCGGTGAACGCGCGCGCGACGCGCACGGCGCTCTGCACCGCTTCGCTGCCGGTCGTCGTGAAGCGCAGCTTCTGCATCGACGGAAGGTGCGCGCGAATCCGCGCGGCGAGCGCGAGCTCGTCGGGTGCCGTCGAACCGTGAACGACGCCGCGCGCGGCGAGCGCGTCCAAACTGTGCAGAAACGGCGGCTTGTGGCCGAACAGCAGCGGGCCGTACGCCATGACGTAGTCGACGTAGCGGCGGTCCTCTACGTCGTACGCGTACGGTCCTTCCGCACGCGCGCACACGAACGGTTCGCCGCCGACACGGCGTCCGGCGCGCACCGGCGAGCTGGCGCCGCCGGCCAGAACGTCGTCAAGCGCGGCGCGAGAGTGCATGTTCACGATACGGCCAGTATACGCGATGCAGCGGCGTCCGCTTCCCGCGGAAGCAGCAACGCGCCGTCGGCGAGCGCGGCACGGTTTCCGCTTGCGCCGCCGTCGAGGACGAACCGCGCGCGCCCGAGGTCGCGCGCAAACCGCATGGTGTGCATCGCCCCGCCCGCGAGATCGGAAACGATGAGGACGACGGCCTCGGCGTGCGCGGCCTGCAGCCGGTCGCGGCGCATCAGCGACCACTCCGTCGCATCGTCGTTCGGGTTCGAGCGTTCGGAGGCCAACGCGCCGCCGCACGCGACGATCGTTGCGGCCAGCTCGGCGTGCTCGGGCGGAAACGTGCGCGCGAGCCCGGTTCCGACGTACGCGACGGTGGGCAGCCCGGCGTCCAGCGCGCCGCGGTGCGCCGCCGCGTCGATCCCGCGCGCGAGCCCGCTGATCACCGGGCGGCCGAGTCGCGCTGCCAGCCGGCGGGCGAACGCGCCCGCGTCTTCTTCCGCATCGCGTGCACCGACGATTGCGATGCCGCCGGCCGGCAGCATGCCGCGCACGGTCAGAAACGCCGGCGGATCGCGCAAGTCCCGCAGCCCGCGCGGCCATTCGTCATCGTCCGGCGTGATGATCCGATCGTTCACTCGCTTGCCGCGTTCGACTCGGCCGCGGCAGGCGCCCGGCGCCGTCGAAACGGCTCCCTCATTCGTGGGGTGAAGCGCCGGAGGTGGCCCGGTTTCGGGCGTTTCTCGCCTCGGCGGTGCGTTTACAATAGCGGCGCTATGGAACACAAAGCCGCGAAAATCGGAACCAGTCTCGCAGCAGCGGTCCTCGGCCTCGGGCTGCCGGCGGTGGCGTCGGCGCAAGAGTATCCTTCCACCGATCTCCAGCCAACCGACCAGACGACGCTCGACCAGACAGTGAGCGCACCGGAGCTGCCGACGATCAGCCAAGCGGTCGCGAACATGGGCGCGCAGGCGCAAATGCTTTCGAACCTCGGGCAGATCAGCTCGGACGACGTCGCGATGGTCTCGCTCAACGACATCGGGCTCGGCGCCGACCAGCGCTACACCTTGATGCAGAGCGTCGATCCTTCCCAGGCGGCCACGCTGCAGCAGGCGCTGCAGAACGTCCAGGTCGCCGAGAACAACTCGCTCGCCGGCCAGCCGCGAACGCTCGCGGAGCACCTCCAGACGATGGGCGTCGACCCGTCCAGCGTGGTAGCCGCGAACGTCGGCGACGACGGCACGGTGACAATCTACTACCAGTAGTCGTCCGAGCACAACGAAACCGAACGAGCGGGGGCCTTTCGTCGCCCCCGTTCTTTCTTGCGCGAGGGCGCCTGCGGTTCCGGACGAAGTGACGCGAGCCATGCCGAGCACCACGACGTACCGTGCCGACCACGTCGGCAGCTTCCTACGCCCGAAAGAGCTGCTCGATCTGCGCCACGCCGGCGCGGATCCCGAGCAATTGCGCGAGGTCGAGGACCGCGAGATCTTGCGCGTGCTCGGGAAGCAGAAAGAGCTCGGCTTCGAGCTGTTCACCGACGGCGAGTTCCGCCGCGGCGGGTTCATGACCGACCTGACCGACGCGGTGGAAGGCTTCGACACGCACGAAGGCATCGCGCGAACGTGGAGCGCGTCAGGCGCAGCGCAAGGGACCGCGCCGAGCGCGGTGCGCGGGATCGTCACCGAGAAATTGCGCCAGACCCGCCGGCTGACGGCGCACGAGCTGCCTTTTCTGCAGCAGCACAGCCCGGGTCCGATCAAGATGACGCTGCCGAGCGCGACGCAGTTTCCGGCGATCTCGTACAAGAAAGAGATCAGCGAGCGCGCCTATCCGAACCATTCGGCGTTTCTCGCCGACGTGGTGGAGATCGTCAAGGGCGAGACGAAAGCGCTCGCCGAGGACGGCGTCGCGTACATCCAAATCGACGCGCCGCGCTACAGCTACTACCTCGACCCGAAGTGGCGGGACTTTCTGCGTGCGGAGTTCGGCGAGCCCGACGCGCTGCTCGACGAAGCGATCGCCGCCGACAACGCCTGCTTCCGCGCCGCTCGCAAGCCCGGCGTAACGCTCGCGATCCACCTCTGCCGCGGCAACAACCGGAGCCAGTGGTACGCCTCCGGCGGCTACGACGCGATCGCCGAAAAGCTCTTCAACCAGCTCGAGGTCGACCGCTTCCTGCTCGAGTACGACGACGAGCGCTCCGGCACGTTCGAACCGCTCCGCTTCGTCCCGAAAGGCAAGACGGTCGTCCTGGGGCTGGTCAGCTCGAAAAAGCCTGAGCGCGAGAATTCCGACGAGCTCGTGCGCCGCATCGAAGCAGCAAGCAAGTACGTGCCACTCGATAATTTAGCGCTCAGCCCGCAGTGCGGCTTCGCCTCAATGGCGGAAGGTAATCTCCTCAGCGAAGACGACCAGTGGGCGAAGCTGAAAGTCGTCGTCGACACCAGCCGCCGCGTGTGGGGATCGGCGGCCTAGACCGTCCCGTTGGGTACCATGCCGGTATGCTGGAAGACGGACGATGAACTTGCGATCTCCGGTCACCGTGACGGTCGGCGTGCTCGTCGTTCTGGTCGGCCTCCTCTTCGGCGCAATGCTCGCACTCCTCACGCGGCCCTCGAACCAGCAGACGCAGCGCATCGACGTCGCAAGCACGACTACAAGCACTCCCCCACGCGCGCTGCATAGCCGCCCGCCGGCCACTCCAAAGACCGCCGCGCCCACCGCAACACACACGGACCCAGCAACACCGACCGCGACTGCCACGCCGGTGGCGACTGCCACACCGGTCCCGACTGGCACGCCGGTCGCGATTGCGACGGATTCTGCGTCCACGCCGTCTGAGCCGGTTGTCGCGCAGCGAGCGGGCGTTTGGCGGATTCAGGAAGCGAACGTTCAGGTCGGTACGATTGTTTGGGCCGGCCGAGGCGCCGCATCGAGCGGCGGCAACGCGATCGCGCTCAACGTCCATAAAGAAAGCGTCGCCGGTCACGGCGTGTCGCTTTGCGAGCGCCAAACGACGCTTCACGCGGTCGTAACCGCCGGCGCATCCCCGCAAACCGTCCCCTACCAAGAAGTGAACTGCTCGGGCGCCACGTCGAACGGCGAGATGCGTGTCAGCAGCTTTTCCGGCGACGGCCGCTCGTTCAGCGGCAGCTTCTGGAGCAGCGGATCAAAACTCGGCGACTTCACCGCGCAAGGTGGACCGTAAGTTAGGTATGTTCTCCGCGCAAGCATTTTGCTAAGATATTTATAGGGCGACGTCCGTCGCAAACGCACTGTCGCCACGCAACAAAGCGGCCTGATCGGTGCAGGAACACCGACCAGGCCCGTCACCCGATGGAGAAGCATCGAATGACCATTCGCATATTCGGCGGATCACTCCAAATCCCGTCCGCAAACCTGCGCGATCGGGACGGCGGGAAGTGATCAAGAACGTCGTGCCTTTCAAGGTACCGGACATCTTCGCGCACCTCGGCATTGATTGGACGAGAGCAGCCACAACCCAACGCGAGCGCCTGCTGCGCGAGGCATTCCTCACGCAAGAAACCTCCTGCGGTATAAGCGGCCTGGTCTCGCTTCTCCTCTTGGCCGTCGTGTCGCGCCGTCAAGGCGCCGTCGCCGAAGATCTCAAAGCCGCGGCCGACTTCGCCGAGGTTATCTTGGCCATGGAGTTACGAAAGCACCAAGACGACACGCTGGCGGCGGTACAGTCATACGTCGACAACAACGGACCCCTTTGGTCCTAGCGGCTGCAGCCGAGCGACCCTGTCAAATACGCATTACAAACCTTCGTGGCAAAACAGTTGAACGTCCGCTATTGGATTGACGTCATCCGAATATTCCTGCGCGAACTGATCGAGGCGATGTCTCTGGTGGTAGGCCTTGGACTGCTCCCGGTCGGAGCACACTACCTATTCTCGTTGGAAAAGCCAGCAGACACTCGAGCGTGGGTTGTACCAGAGCTTTATCTCTTTGTCATGGTAGCATGTGGCCAAGCTGCGGCTGAGGCTTTTCGCGATGCAGACCGCGGACTCGCGCGGACGCTGGCTGGAATTGCAAGTTCGCTGGGTGTGCTGGTCGGCGCTGGGGCTTACGGAGTCCTTTATGTTCAGCCTAGTTCGATTGAAGCAGTTCTCGTGGACGAGTGGCTCCGTTCTAATGTAGTCCATGTTATGCTATCTGTGGCCGCCGGGTACAGCCTTTACCGCGGAAGTCGCCTTTTCAGGGACGCGCGCACCGAGGCAGCGAAGACCCGAAAACATCAAGCCCACTAGGAGCGCCATGAAAGATCCTCTTGTTACCGCCTTCATCGTCATTTTGGTCGCCTTCGTCGTAACCGGCACCGCGGCGACAATCTACAACTTGCTTACGTTCTTGAAGCGCTCCGACGAAGGGGGTCAACGGCGAGGGCTTCCGCGTTAGGTTTTTGTCCCGCAGCCTACGACAGCCGACGCGACGATAAGGACCAGCTCTACCGCCGTGCCTTTGGACGGCCACCCTACCGCCGGTTCTTGGACGAAGTGGAACGCAGAGACCGCCCTACGGAGATGCCGCGCGTCAGCGGCTGCGAACGATCATCAGGGCGCCAAGCAGGAACAGTGCCACAATGCCGAGCCCCGCTGCGGCTGGCGCGACGACAAGGCCGAGGACGACGCCGGTCAGGGAGACGCCGATCCAGAACGGGGCGGGCGAGTGGGTGACGTAGGTGCCGACGTGTTCGCCGGCGGCTTCGGCCGGGGTTGCCTTCTTCTTGTCGGCGTACAGGTCGGCGTCGCGCTCGGCGAAGACCATGTACAGCGCGACGACGGTGAGCGCGGCGGACATGAAACCGAGCAGCATCGTTCCGGCCGGGTCGTGCGCCACCAGCCAGTACACGAGCGCGATGGTCGCCGAGAAGACCGCCGACGAGACGAACAGCATCAAACCGGTCTTCACGTCGGCCGAGCCTCCGGCGCCTTGGCATACTCCACGCCGCGGAGCGGGCGTGCCGAGCGGATCGGCGGCAGCTCGTGGAAGTTGTGCTCCGGCGGCGGCGAGCTCGTCGCCCACTCCAGCGTGTAGCCCTGCCACGGGTTGTCGCCCGCCGGCTCGCGGCGGCGCGCCGAGACGACGACGTTCACCACGAACAGAATTCCGCCGAGCAGCAGCAGGTATGCGCCCACGGTCGCGACGGCGTTGAGCGCGGGCAGCGCCCCGGTCGCGGGATAGGTGAAGACGCGGCGCGGCATCCCGAAGACGCCCATGAAGAACATGGGCAAGAACGTCATGTTGAAGCCGACGAACGTCAGCCAGAAGCCGATCTTGCCGAGCCCCTCGCCGAGCCGCCAGCCGTACACCTTGGGCCACCAGTAGTACAGCGCCGCGAACAGCGCAAAGAAGCTCCCGCCGCCGATCGTGTAGTGGAAGTGGGCGACGACGAAGTACGAGTCTTGCGCGTGGAAGTCGAGCGGCGGCGAGGCGACCATCACCCCCGTGACCCCGCCGAGCAAGAAGTTCATCAGGAAGCCGAGCGCGTACAGCATCGGCGTCGTGTAGCGGATCGCACCGCCCCACATCGTGCAGATCCAGTTGAAGAACTTGATCCCGGTCGGCACCGCGATCAGGAACGACACCAGGCTGAAGAACGGGTTGTTCACGGCGCCGGTGGTGAACATGTGGTGCGCCCACACGCCCATCGAGAGCCCGGCGATCGCGAACGCGGAGAGCACCATTCCCGTGTAGCCGAACACCGGCCGCCCGGAGAACGTCGAGACGACCTCGCTGACGATGCCGAAATAGGGCAAGATCAGCACGTAGACCTCGGGATGTCCGAAGAACCAGAACAGGTGCTGGTAGAGGATTGCGCTACCGCCGAACGCGGGATCGAAGACGTGCCCGCCGAGCCGGCGGTCGACGAAGAGCAGCAGCAGCGTCGCGGTGAGCGAGGGAAACGCCATGAAGATGAGCAGCGCGGTGGCGATCATCTCCCAGGTGAAGATCGGCAGCCGCCACATCGTCATCCCGGGCGCGCGGTGGATGAACGCGGTCGTCACGAAGTTGATCGCGGTCATGATCGAGGCGACCGAGACCATCGCCAAGCCGACGATCCAGAAGTCCTGGCCCAAGCCCGTCGAGATGGTGATGTCGGAGAGCGGCGCGTACGACGTCCAGCCCGCCGACGCCGCGCCTTCGTTCGTCGCCGCGCCGGCGAAGACGATCAGGCCGCCGAACAGGAACAGCCAGTACGACGTCGCGTTCAGGCGCGGAAAGGCCATGTCCGGCGCGCCGATCTGCAGCGGGATCAGATAGTTCGCCAGCCCGAGCGCGAACGGCGCGATGACGAGAAAGATCATCGCGGTGCCGTGCAGCGTGAAGATCTCGTTGTACTCGTGCGGCGGCAGCAGCGTCGCGCCGGGCACGGCGAGCTGCGTGCGCATCGCCATCGCGAGCAGCCCGGCGACCGCCATGAACAGCAGCGTGGTGCCCATGTAGAGCACGCCGATCCGCTTGTGATCGGTCGTCGTGATCCAGGAGAGGATGTCGTGGCGCTCCGGCGGCGTCACGCGGTCCAGCACCGCCGCGCTCATTGGCGCGCCTCGTAGGTCAGCCAGCGACGGTACTCCGCCGGGGAGACGACGCGCACGCTGAACGTCATCAGCGCGTGGTTCAGCCCGCAGAACTCGGCGCAGCGGCCCAGAAACGTTCCGGTTCGCGAGGGCGTCAGGTCGAACGCGGTCACGAGGCCCGGCGTGGCGTCGCGCTGGAACAGCATGTCGGGAACCCAGAACGCGTGCACGACGTCGCGCGAGGAGAGATCCAGCTCGGCGGTTTGCCCGAGCGGCAGCACCATCTCGGGCGGTTTGTCCGAGGTGCCGCTGACGACCGGGCCTCCCTGGTAGCGAAAGCTCCAGCCCCAGCGATAGCCCTCGACCGCGACCCGCACCGGCGGGGCGGCCGCGAGCGCCTCGACGCCGGACTCGATCCGCAAGGTGTAGATGAACAGCGCGATCACGACAAGCAGCGGAGCGATCGTCCAAGCGATCTCCAGCACAGCGTTCGACTCCTTTTGCGAGCGGGGTGCCGGATTGTGCCGGGAACGCCGAAAGCGCAGCCCCGCAAAGAGAATCAGCGCCCACACCACCAGGGCGACGGCGAGCGCCGCGTAGCTGAAGACCTTCCAGTCGTCGGCGAGCGCGACGCTTTGCGTGCTGCTGATCGCCGGCCAGGTCTGACCGTGCACGCGTCCATGCTACCCACGTTTACGGCAACCCCACCCGGGTAGGGTCATGTCATGCGATCCGTCGCGATCCGGGCGCACCCGCTCGTGTTCGGCACCGTCGTGTTCCTCGCATCGGAGTCGATGCTGTTCGCAGCGCTGCTGGCGGCGTACTATTACTTGCGCGGCATCGCGGCGCAGTGGCCGCCGCCCGGGACCGAGCTCGACGCCGCCGGGATGGCGGTCGGCACGGCGTTTCTCGGCTTCGGCAGCCTCACGATGGCGGTCGCGCAAGCCGGCGCGATGCGCGGCCGGCGCGTCCTCGCGCGCGCGATGCTGGCGCTCACGATTCTCGCGGCGTTCGCCTTTCTGGCGCTCGAGTGGAGCGACTGGAACAGCTCGAACTTCCACCTGGCCGACAACGCGTACGCCACTATCTTCTACGTGATGACCGGAACGCACTTCGCACATGTGCTGGCCGGCGTCGTCCTGCTCTCGGCGGTCGCGATCTTCTTGCGCACGCCCGCGTTCACGCGCGAGCACCACGCCGGCGTCGAGGCGGTCGCGTACTACTGGCACTTCGTCTTCGTCGTGTGGCTCGCGCTCTACGCGACGATCTGGCTCGTCCGGTGAGGGTCGCGGTCTTCCTCGCGCTGACGATCGCCGGCGCGCTCGGCGCGACCGTCGCCTCGGCGCTCGGCGCCGATCCGGCGATCCTGAGCGGCGCGCTCGTCGTCGCGTTCTTCGGCCTCGCGGGCGCGGCGGGGTCCGCCGCGATCGCGCTGCACGCGCCGGACAACCTCGAAGAGCCGCGCCACGCGCGCGGCCCGAGCATCACCTCGCCCGTTCCGAACGAAGCGCTCTCGCGCGGCACGTTCGGACGGATGTGGCTGGCCGCGCTCGGCGCGTTCGCGGTGCTCGGTTTCGTGCCGCTGATCTCGCTCGCGCGCAAGCCGGGGCGGCGCGCGGCGACGGGCTGGCGCGCCGGCGTGCGGCTCGTCGACGCGCAGAACCAGCCGATCGCGCGCGACCGCTTGGCGAACGGCGGGATCGAGACCGTCTTTCCGCAAGACGGCGTCGAGCTGCCCGACGCGCCGGCCGTCCTGATTCGCGTCGAGCCCGATCTGCTGCGCGGAAACGCGGCGCCCGACGGATACGTCGCGTACTCGAAGATCTGCACGCACGCGGGTTGTCCCGTCGCGCTGTACCGCCATCGCTCGCACGAGCTGTACTGCCCGTGCCACCAGTCGCGCTTCGACGTGCTCGACGGCGCGAAGAACCTCTCCGGCCCGGCGCCGCGGCCGCTCCCGAAGCTCGCGCTCGCCCTCGACGCCGACGGGTATCTCGTCGCGAGCGGCGACTTCGACGCGCCCGTCGGACCGGACGACTGGGACCGCCGGCCGTGATCGTGCGCCGCGTCGTCGGCTGGCTCGACGAGCGCCTGGGCACCAACGCCGGCGCGCGCTATCTGCTCGCGAAGATCTATCCCGATCACTGGGCGTTCTATCTGGGCGAGTTCGCGCTGTACTTCTTCCTCACGCTGGTCGCGACCGGGATCTGGCTGACGTTCGCGTTCGACCCGGCACCCGCCAACGCGTACGGCTCGGCGCTCGAGCTCGCGAACCGCGCGCACCCGATCGGGTACGTGATCCGGCAGGTCCATCACTGGGCGGCGATCTGCTTCGTGGCCGCGATCGTGGTGCACCTGGGCCGCATCTTCTTCACCGGCGCCTTCCGCAAGCCGCGCGAGTTGAACTGGATGATCGGGATGACGATGCTCGCGCTGGCGTCGTTCACCGGCTTCACCGGCTACTCGCTGCCGAACGACAGCCTTTCGGGGACGGGCTTGCGCATCGCGGACAGCGTCGCGCTCTCGATCCCGTTCGTCGGGCGTTGGGCCGCATCGGTCCTCAACGGCGACGACGCGTTTCCGGGCGCCCTCCTTATCTCCCACCTCTACGTGCTGCACGTGTACTACTTGCCGGTGACGATCGGCGCGCTGCTCGCGCTGCACCTCGGCTTGGTGATCTATCAGAAGCACACGCAGTTCGCGCGCGCTCCGCGGGTCGTGGTCGGGCGCCGCTTCTGGCCCGACTACGCGCTGCGCACGCTGGCGGTCTTCGGCGCGACGCTGGCGGTCCTCGCGCTGCTCGCCACGTTCGTCGAGATCAATCCCATCGAAAGCTACGGCCCGTACAAGCCGTGGATCGTGACGAACGGCGCGGTCCCCGACTGGTACACCGCGTTCCTCGAAGGCGCGCTGCGGCTCGGGCCGCCGACCGAGATCACGCTCTTCGGCCATCCGATCCCGCCGGTGTTCTGGCCCGGCCTCGTGCTGCCGACGGTGACGTTCCTGTTCTTGCTCGTGTGGCCGTTCGTCGAACAGCGTCTCACGCGCGACACCGCTTGGCACGACGTGCTCGACGCGCCGACGCAGCTTCCGCTGCGCGTCGGCGTCGGCGCGGCGCTGATCTTCGACGGCGTGCTGCTCACCCTCGCCGCCGCCGACGACCAAACCTCCGCGGCGCTGCACCTGCGGCTCGAGACGCTGGTGTGGGTGTACCGCGTGCTGCTGATCGTCGGACCGCTGGTCGCGGGATTCCTCGCGGCGCACATCGCCGCGGAGATGCGCGCGCGCATCCACGAGAGCGCCGTCTACCCGTCCGACGCGACGACGATCGTGCGCAACGCGCAGGGCGGTTTCGACGAAGAGGAGCCGCAGCCGGCATGACGGTCGTCCTCGCGCTCGCGCTCGCCGCCGCGCTCTACGCGTGGGGGCTCGTGCGCGTCGCGCGCGAGCGGCGGCCGTTCCCGCATGCCGCGCCGTTCGCCTTCGCCGCCGGCTTGATCGCGATCGCTGTTGCGCTGAGCGCTCCGCTCGACGCGCGCGCCGACGCCTCGCTGAGCTGGCACATGGTGCAGCACCTCGCGTTGATCTCGCTGGCGGCGCCGCTGCTGATCTTCGGCGCGCCGATTCGGCTCGCGCTCGCGGCGCTGCCGCCGCGCGGCGCGGCGCGGCTCGCGCACGCGCTCAGCAGCGCGCCGATGCGCGCGCTCGACCATCCGCTGGTCGGCCTGGGACTGCTCACGCTGGTGCTGTTCGGCACGCACTTCTCGCCGCTCTACGAGCGCGCGCTCGAGAACGAGACCGTCCACGCCGGCGAGCACGCGCTCTATCTGGGCGCCGGACTGCTCTTCTGGATGCCGATCTTCGCGGTCGCGCCGGCGCCGCACGCGCGCTCGCACCCGCTGCGCATCCTGGCGCTGTTCTTGAGCCTGCCCTCGAGCGCGTTTCTCGGCTTCGCGTTCTACGTGACGAACCGCGTGCTGTACCCGCACTACGCGGCGCAGCCGAACGCGCTCGCCGACCAGATGAACGCGGGCGCGGTGATGTGGCTGAGCGCGGGAACGCCGGTCTTGCTCGCGCTGCTGTGGTGCGTCGCGGACTGGGGCGCGCGCGAGCGCCGGCTCGGCGCGCTCTTCGACGCTTCGCAGGAGGCGCAGCCGTGACGGCGGCGCCGCTGCTCTCGCTGCTGCTCGCGGCGGCCTCACCGCTCGCGCCCGCGACGCCCGCCGCCGCCAGCCTGCCGAACGCGCCGAGCTCGCCCGGCGCAGCGCTCTACGCGACGTACTGCGCGAGCTGCCACGGCGCGCAGGGCTGGGGCACCGCCGACGGACCGGACTTGCGCGGCGTCGGCCTCGCGGACGTCGACTTCTACTTGACGACCGGACGAATGCCGGCCGCGGTGCCGTGGCTGCAGATCGCGCACCGCGACGAGCGCAGCGGACAAGCCCTTTCGCTGGAACAAATTCGCGCGCTCGAAGACTACCTGGCGCCGACGGTCGCGGGCGGACCGCCGATCCCGATGGTGATCGCGAACGGCAACCTCGAGCACGGCCACGCGCTGTATGCGCTGAACTGCGAGCACTGCCACGCGGCGGACGGTCAGGGCGGTGCGATCGGCCGGCTCGAGTGGGCACCCTCGCTCGAGCGCGCGACGATCAACGAGATCGCCGACGCGATCCGCGCGGGCCCCGGCGAGATGCCGCGCTTCGCCGACAGCCAGCTCAGCGCCGACGACCTGAACGACGTCGCCTCGTACGTGTTCCGGCTTCCGCTCGATTCGCAAGCGCCGCACGTTCCGCCGTTCCGTTCGTCCGGTCCGGTGCCGGAGGGCGCGGTCGGGTATCTTGCGGTCATCGCGCTGGTCGCGTTCGTCTTCACGTTCTGGCGGATCGACACCCCGCGCCCCGAGCGTGAAGAAGCAGTCCGCCGAGACGAAGGAGAACGATCGACGTGAGACGCGGTCCTTGGACGCTCGCGGCGACCGCAACGGCACTTGCCGCGGCGGCGCTGCTCCTTTCCGGTGCCGCCTCGCGCGTGCAGCACGGCGGCGCGTTTACGCGTGCGCAGGCGACCAGCGGCGAGTACGTCTACGTGCAGTACTGCCTGCGCTGTCACGGCGCGAACTTGCAGGGCGTCGACGCGGGCGCGCTGATGGGCCCGCAGTTCGGCCGGTCGCTGACGGTCGCGAAGATGAGCACGCCGGACCTCTACAAGTTCATCAGCGGCGCGATGCCGCTCAACGCGCCGGGCAGCTTGAGCGAGAAGCAATACCTCGACGTGCTGGCGTTCATCCTGGAGAAGAACGGCTACCCGCCGGGCACCGCGCCGCTCACCAAACCGGCGCTCGCGCGCGTCGCGCTGCTGCCGTATCCGAACCTCGCGCCGAATCCGGTAGCTTCACCGAACCTGCAGGCGCTCGGGACGCCCACGGTTCCGCCGAGCGCGCACGTCGACCTCGACGACACGCTGCTGCGCGGCGCCGACCGCGACGCGAAGGACTGGCGTCTTCCCGGGCGCACGTACGCCAACACGCGCTACTCGCCGCTCGCGCAGATCGACGCCGGCAACGTTTCCCGGCTGCAGCCGGTAAAAGTCGTGCACACCGGGATGAACGAGAGCTTCGAGACGACCCCGCTCGTCGCCGACGGCGTGATGTACGTGACGACGCCGGTCGTCGAAAGCCGGATGAAGATCCTGGCGCTGAACGCCGCGACCGGCGAGCTGCTGTGGACGACCAGCTACCCGATCGGGCCGCACAAGATCTGCTGCGGGCCGAACAACCGCGGCGCCGCGCTCGCCTACGGCAAGCTCTACGTGACGACGCTGGACGCGAAGCTGCTTGCGCTCGACGCGCGCACCGGCGCGCCGAAGTGGGCGGTGAAGCTCGCCGATCCGTCCGTCGGGTACTCCGAGAGCATGGCGCCGCAAATCTACGAGCGCGAGGTGATCGTCGGCAGCGCCGGCGCCGAATGGGCGGTGCGCGGCTTCGTCGCCGCGTACGACGCGCTCACCGGAGCGCCGCGCTGGCGCTGGTGGGCGACCGATCCGAAGACCTTCTCGGGCGACTCGTGGAAAACGGGCGGCGGAACGGTGTGGACGACGCCGGCGGTCGACGTCGCGCAGGCGCTGGTGATCTTCAGCACCGCCAACCCGAACCCGGACCTCGAGGGCTCGACGCGCAAGGGCGACAACCTCTACACCGACTCGATCGTCGCGCTCGACGTGCGCACCGGCAAGCTGCGCTGGTACTACCAAGAGGTGAAGCACGACCTGTGGGACTACGACGCGACCAGCAACGTCGTGCTCTTCGACCTGCACCAGAACGGCAAGACGATCCCCGCCGCGGGCGAAGCCGGTAAAGTCGGCTGGTACTTCGTCGTCGACCGCCGCACCGGCAAGCTGCTGCGCAAGTCCGAAGCGTTCGTCGCGCAGAACAAGAACATGTTCGGCAAGAAGTCGGTGCTGCCGGGCGCCAACGGCGGCTCCGAATGGTCGCCGCCGGCGTACTCGCCGCAGACCGGCCGGGTCTACGTCCTCGGCATGGATCAGCTCATGGACTTCAAGCCGCAGCCCGGCGCGAACCACCCGGGCTTCCTGCACACCGGCAGCGTCTTCACCAACGTTCAGAAGCCGCAGAAGATCCAGCGCGGAACCTTCACCGCGATCGACGTCGCGAGCGGAAAGATCGCCTGGCAGTACCACGCGCCGAAACCGATGATCGGCGGCGCGCTCGCGACCGGGGGCGGGCTGGTCTTCACCGGCGAAGGCGACGGCACGTTCGAAGCGTTCGACGCGCGCAGCGGCAAGAAGCTGTGGACGTACGCGCTCGACGGCGGCGTGAACGCGCCGCCCGTTTCGTACGAGGTGAACGGCACGCAGTACGTCGCGGTCGCCGCCGGCGGCAACTTCCAGCTCGACTTCAAGCGCGGCGACGAGTTGGCGATCTTCGCGCTGAAGCGCTAGTCGTCAGTCGAGCTGGCGGAGGAACGTCAGCGCGCGCATCATCTCGTCGATCGCGAGCGGGCCTTGGCCGGCCTTCACCGCGTTGACGAAGGCGTGCTCGAAGTAGTAGCGCAGCGCGACGCGCGCCGCGGCGTCGAGCGCGCCGCGCACGGCGGCCATCTGGCGCAGCACGTCGATCACGTACGCCCCTTCGTCGAGCTGCGCGAGGATGTGGTCGATGTGGCCGCGCGCCGTCTTCAGGCGGTTGGTGACGTCCGTCAGGGGTTCGCCTGCCAGCGGCCGGCGCAAGGGGTCGAGTCGGCGAGAGCGCGGCATGTCGTTCACCTACACCCGTACCCCACGGGGCAGGGTTAAGCCTCGCGACGTCGGCCTCCGGCGAGCCGCGCCGCAGTTCCGGCCGATGACTAGCCCTAGCAAGAATTGGAGGGCAAATCAAGAACCCATCCGCCGGGAGGGTTTGATGTCCGACCAGCGGCCCGTCAGAGCGATCCTCGTGAAAGGCCGGTTGCCGCCGCAGGGCGCCGCGTTCACGCTGTCCGGCGCGCCGCTGGGGCTGGCGCGGACGACCTTCGAGTTCACCTCGCGCCCGCTCTTCACCAGCATCGGCCGCGACGGCGCGCTCGGCATCGCGGCTGCGCCGTCGACGTGGCACATCGCCGAGGCGGCGGAGCTCGACGCCGCCCACGGCTGGGACGTTTGCCACGCGCTCGCCGGCAGCGGCCTGGGTCTGGCCGGAAGCGCGGTGGAGTTCGCCGAGCCCGATCTGCAGCAGCAGTGGACGTTCGGCGAGGACGCGGCACACGCGCTTCGCGCGGCCGGCGGCTGCGACGAGATCTGGAATCAGGACGGAACCTTTCCGCCGCATCCTGCCGACGACGCGCACCCGCTGTGGTACCGCGACGCGGAGCATTCGAACTTCGCCGGCGGCGCCGGCGACGGCGCGGGGATCTGCATCGCGCACCTCGACACCGGCATCTCGCCGCACGACACCCAGCCCGTGAACCTGCGCGCCGATTTGCAGCGCAACTTCGTCGACGCCAACTTTCCGAACGACGCGACGGACCGCTCACCGACGTCCGGGCTCTTGAACCTGCTCGGCCACGGGACGGCGACGATCGCGATTCTCGCCGGCGCCGGCGCGGGCGGCGGCGCGCCGATCGGCGCCGCGCCCGGCGCGTCGGTCGTTCCGGTGCGCGTCGCGAACGGCGTCGTGCTGTTCAGCAACAGCTCCGTCGCGCAAGGCTTCGACTACGTGCACGCGCTGCTGCAAGATCCCGCGACGCGCGTGCACGTGGTGACGATGAGCATGGGCGGGCTTGCCTCGCAGGCGTGGGCCGACGCGATCAACGCGCTCTACGAGGCGGGCGTCTTCGTGGTGACGGCGGCCGGCAACAACCACGGGAACTTGCCGACGCGCAACATCGTCTACCCGGCGCGGTTTCGGCGCGTCGTCGCGGCGACCGGCGCGATGTCCGACTTCACACCGTACGCCGACCAGCGGGGTCTCGTGATGGCCGGAAACTACGGACCCGCGAGCAAGATGGACACCGCGCTCGCGGCGTTCTCGCCGAACACGCCCTGGGCGCGGATCGGCTGCCCGCACACCGTCGATCACAACGGCTCTGGAACCTCGTCGACCTCACCGCAGATCGCTGCGGCGGCAGCGCTGTACTGGCAAGCGCATCACGCCGCGCTCGACGATCCGGCGCAGTATCCCGAAGCGTGGATGCGGATCGAGGCGGTGCGCGCGGCGCTGTTCGGCGCGGCGGCGCGCAAGACCGCGGACGTCGAGCATTTCGGGCAAGGAACGTTGCGCGCGCTCGAAGCGCTCGCGATCGCCCCGCCCGCGAGCGCGACGCTCAAGAAACAGCCGCCCGACAGCGCCTCGTTCGCGCTGCTCCGCATCTTCACGGGACTCGGCCTCGCCGCGGCGGCCGGCTCGCCGCAGCAGCGCATGCTCGAGGTCGAAGCGCTGCAGCTCTCGCAGAGCGCGGCGCTCGAAGCGCTCTTGCCCGATCCCGAGCAGCCGCCGGACGATCCGAAGCAGCGCGCGGCGGTCGCCGAGGCGCTGGCGAGCGATCCGCACGCCTCGCAGGCGCTGCGCGACGCGCTCAAGCCGCTGGTGACCGGGCAGATCCATCCCGTCGCGACGCCGGCCGCGACGCCGCTGAGCGCGATGGACAAGCTGCATCTCGAGCACGCGATGCAACCGCAGGTCTCCCCGCCCGGGAAACGCCGGTTGCGCGTCTACGCCTACGATCCGGCGCTCGAGGTGCAGCTCGAAACGTATGCGATCAACCAGGCGGTGGTCGACGTGCGCTGGGAAGGGCTCGAGCCCGGGCCGGTCGGCGAGTACATCGAGGTCGTCGACGTCGACCCGTCGAGCCGCTGCTGCTACGCGCCGGTCGACCTCGACGACCCGTACGTGCTGGTGCAGAACGGCCGCGCGCCGGCCGAGTCCGACGCGCAGTTCCACCAGCAGATGGTCTACGCGGTCGCGATGAAGACGATCGAGCACTTCGAGCACGCGCTCGGGCGCGTCGCGCTGTGGTCGCCGCACGCGACCGGCAGCGGCACGAGCTACGCGGCGAGCTACGTGCAGCGCCTGCGCATCTACCCGCACGCGCTGCGCGAGGCGAACGCGTACTACAGCCCCGACAAGAAGGCGCTGCTGCTCGGGTACTTCCCGGCGCAAACGAAGAACGTCGGCGTCAACGCGCCCGGCACGCTGGTGTTCGGGTGCCTCTCGTACGACATCGTCGCGCACGAGACGACGCACGCGCTGCTCGACGGCCTGCACCGCCGCTACAGCGAGCAGACGAACCCGGACGTGCTGGCGTTCCACGAAGCGATGGCCGACATCGTCGCGCTGTTCCAGCACTTCACCTTGCCCGAAGCGCTGCGCGACCAGATCGCGAAGACGCGCGGCGATCTCACCCAGGAGAACCTGCTGAGCGAGCTCGCGTACCAGTTCGGTCAGGCCGAGAAAGGACACGGCGCGCTGCGCGACGCGCTCGGGCACTACGACGACACCGGGACCTGGATCGCCAACAAGCCGACCGGCGAGGAGTACATGAGCGCGACCGAACCGCACGACCGCGGCTCGGTGCTGGTCGCCGCGGTGTTCGACGCGTTCCTGCGCATCTATCGCATCCGCTGCGCCGATCTGTTTCGGCTGGCTTCGGCGGGGACCGGCGTGCTGCCGCCGGGGAACATCCCGCACGATCTGGTCGAGCGGCTCGCGCAAGAGGCGAGCAAGGTCGCGAAGCAGTGGCTCGACATCTGCATCCGCGCGCTCGACTACTGCCCGCCGGTGGACCCGACGTTCGGGGACTACCTGCGCGCGCTGATCACCGCCGACCGCGACCTCGTCCCCGACGACGACCGGTCCTACCGCATCGCGTTCATCTCGGCGTTCCGCGACCGCGGAATCTTCGCGCAGGGCGTGCGCTACCTCGCCGAGCGCAGCCTGGCGTGGGAGCCGCCGCCGCAACCGTTCAAGAACCTCAAGCACATTCTTGCGCGGATGACGCTGAACTGGGATCTCGACTCGAAACGGCGTGAAGCATACGACACCTCGAACCACAACGCAGCGCTGTTCCACGGCTGGCTGATGTCGGACGACGTCAGCAAAGACGAGCTCGACATGCTGTGCCTCTACCGCGGCGGGTGCGAGGATTTCGAGATCGTCAAAGGCATCCCGGGGACCCTCGCCAACTTCGAGGTGCACTCGGTTCGCCCGGCGCGGCGGATCGGCCCGGACGATCAGACGCGCACGCAGCTGATCGTCGAGATCACGCAGACGTGGCGCAGCCCCGGTTACAACGACTACCGCGGCGGCGTCACGCTGATCGTCGACCTGGTGGCGAACGAGGTCCGCTACGTCGTCCGCAAGCGGGTCGACAGCGAAGCGCGCTTTCGTGCGCAGCAGGGGTTGCCGGACGCCGGCGGTGCGACCGCGCTCAGCGACGGCGAGGAGGCCTCGCTGCACGACAACTACTACGACCCGCGCAACGTCGGCAGGGAACCGTTCGCGATGCTGCACCGTTCGAGCGCAACGATGGTGGGCCGATGAGCGCCGCCTACCGCGCGAAAGTTCGCATGTACCGCCACGGCCTGGGCGACTGTTTCTTGATTTCGCTGCCGCGCGACGGGGAAGTTGCGCCGTACACGATCATGATCGACTGCGGCGTCATCCTCGGCACCCCCGACGCGCAGGCGAAGATGAGAGCGGTCGTCGCCGACGTCGCCAAGACGACGAAAGGCGCCGACGGCCGCGGCAAGGTCGACCTGCTGATCGCGACGCACGAGCACTGGGACCACCTCTCCGGCTTCGTGCAAGCGCCGGACGAGCTGGCGGGCATCGACTTCGCCGAGGTGTGGCTGGCCTGGACCGAAGACCCGAACGATCCGCAAGCGAAACGGCTCGCGCAGGAGCGCGGCAGCGCCGTGCGCGCGCTGCAGCTCAGCGAAAGCCGCCTGCGGCTCGCCGGCGCCGGCGAGACCGCCGACCAAGTCGGCGATTTCCTGACCTCGTTCTTCGGCGTCGCGAGCGGAAGCTCGACCAGCGACGCGCTCGAGGTCGTGCGCGGCCTCGCCAAATCCAAGCCGCCGCGGTACTGCTCGCCGAGCGATCCGCCGGTGCAGCCGCCGGGAACGTCGGTGCAGCTGTTCGTCCTCGGCCCGCCGCGCGACGAGCAGCTCTTGAAGAAGACGGAAGTGGCGGCGAGCAGTCCGGAGACGTACGGCTTGCTGCAGCAGATGTACGGCGTCGACGCCTCGATCGCCGACCTCTCGCACTTCGCCGGCGCGCTCGACACCGTCGATCCGGACGCGCCGTTCGATCCGATGCAGACGATCCCGTTCCCGGTCGCGCAGGCGATGCCGTTCTTCGTGCAGCGCTACTTCGGGAGCGACGCCGACCCGGCCGGCGACGGTCCGGCATGGCGGCGCGTCGACAGTGCGTTTCTGGACGCGGCGCCCGCGCTCGCGCTCCAGCTCGACAACGCGACGAACAACACCAGCCTCGTGCTGGCGATTCAGCTTCAGAACGGCGACGTGCTGCTGTTCCCAGCCGACGCGCAAGTCGGCAACTGGCTCTCGTGGCAGAACACGAAGTGGTCGGTCGGCGGACAGGACGTCACCGGGCCGGACCTGCTCGAGCGCGCGATCTTCTACAAAGTCGGCCATCACGGAAGTCACAACGCGACGCTCAAGGCGCACGGCCTGGAGCTGATGGACAGCCTGCAGCTCGCGATGATTCCGGTCAACGTGCAGATGGCGCAGCAGAAGCGCTGGAACCGCATGCCGCTCACCGCGCTGGTCGACGCGCTGAAGGCCAAAACAAACGGCGCCGTCGTTCAGGCCGACCTCGACCTCCCGGCCAACGCGCGTTCCGTCGCGAGCTCGCCGGACGACCCCTCGCTCTGGTACGAGGTAACGATCCCGTAACGGGATATCCGAGCGATTCCCGAATCGTTCCCGGTACGCCGTACCGCTTTCCCGACAAAGGTCGCAAGCCTCCGCCATGGCCGCCTCCACCGAGATCACCCCGAAAACGAACATCCGCGAGCTCGTCGCCGCGTTCCCGATCGCGGAGGACGTGCTGACGGAGTTCGGCTTGCACTGCGCGGGCTGCGGCGTCAACAAGTACGAGACGATCGAGCAGGGCGCGAACGCGCACGGGCTGCGGGTCGAGCCGATCGTCGCGGCGCTGACGCAGGCGCGCCTCTCCGGCCGCGTCCCGCTGATCATGAACGAGGACAAGACCCCGCGCCGCCGCGCGCCGGGCGAATTCAACCGGCGCGCGCGCTTCACGTACGTCGTGCCCGTCATGTCTGGCAAGGGCGGGGTCGGCAAGTCGCTGACCACCGCGCTGCTCGCGGTCGGCCTGCGGCGCGCGCACAAGAAAGTCGGCATCCTCGACGCCGACATCACCGGCCCGTCGATTCCGCGGCTGTTCGGGCTCACCGAACCGCTCGGGCTCGAAGCCGATCCGTCGACGCCGCCGGGGCAGCAGCCCAAACCGCTGATGGTGCCGGCCACCTCGCGCTCGGCGATCGAGATCGTCAGCTCGAACCTGCTCACCGACAAAGAAGACACCGCGATGATCTGGCGCGGACCGATTCTGTCGGGTGTCATCCGGCAGTTCTACGAGCAGGCGCTGTGGTCGGATCTCGACTACCTGCTGATCGACTTGCCGCCCGGCACGTCGGACGCGCCGCTCACCGTGCTGCAGTCGCTGGCGATCGACGGTGTCGTGCTGGTGACGATGCCGCAGCGGCTGGCAACGATGATCGTGCGCAAGGCGGCGAACCTCGTGCACCAGCTCGGCAAACCGATCGTCGGCGTCATCGAGAACATGTCGTACTTCGTCGCGCCGGACACCGGAAAGCGCTACGACGTCTTCGGCCCCTCGTTCGCCGACCAGGTCGCGGAGCTCGCCGGCGCACCGCTGCTCGCGCGCCTCCCGATCGACCCGAAGCTGGTCGCGCTCGCCGACAACGGCCGCGTCGAAGAGATCGACGACCCGATCGTCGACCTGCTCGCCGAAAAGCTGCAAGCCGCGATGGCGCAGCGCCCGGCGAAACCGGCGGAGACGATCTCGCTGATCTGAGCGCGGTACGCGTCAGCCGTAGTTCTCGATCAGCTTCCGCGCATACCAGCCCGGCCACGCGTCGGACGGGTTTTCCGCGGTATACCGCTCGTCGCAGGCGACGAGATCGCGCGTGAGGTGGCTGCGGACCGGGACGCGCCGGAGGAGCTTCGGGAGCGGCGAGTGCGCGAGGAGCCAGTCGGAGTAGAACGTCGCCCAGTCGTCGTCCTCGCCGTCGGTGTCCGCGAAGACGACGTGGTGGACTTCACCGGCCTGGTGGAGGAGTTCGGCGATCTGTTCGGCGCGATCTTGTGCCACGGTGGATTCCTTTCTGCGAGGTGCTTGAGTCAGCCGACGGCTTCGCCGTCGGCGAAGGTTTGTGCGACGCGGACGCCGTCGAAGGAACAGCTTACGATCGGATCGCCTTCTAAGATGACGAAGTCGGCTGCGTAGCCCGGCGCGAACCGGCCGGTGTGCGACTCGGCATGGCCGAAGCGCGCGGCGTCGTAGGTGTACATCAGCAGCGCGTCTTCGATGCTGAGGCGTTCCTCGATGTTGTGGTGGTTTGCGGCGGCGCGCATGCCGTCGAGCGGGGAGAGCTTGCAGACGGGGCTGTCGTCTCCGCCCACCAGCGTCGCGCCGGCGCGCTTCGCCGAGCCGAGCGCGTTCATCGTGCGCGCGCGCCGTGCGCCCAGGCGGACGTCGTACATCGCGCCCGGATGGCCCCAGTAGGCGTCGAACTGCGGCTGCATCGAGAGAAAAAGGCCGAGCCGGGCGGCGCGCGCGATCTGCTGCGGCGTCGCGATCTCGAAGTGCTCGATGAAGTGGCGGTTCCGCGGCGACGGCTTTCCGCCGAGCACCTTCTCCCACGTCGCGAGGCATTGCTCGATCGCGCGGTCGCCGATCGCGTGGACGCCGGCGCTGATTCCGAGGTCTTCCGCCGCTGTGAAATACGCTTCCACTTCGGCGTCGCCGTGCATGAGGTGACCGCAGCCTTCGCGGTCGGCGTACGGCTCGCTCACGGCAGCGGTTCCGCTCCCGATGCTCCCGTCGAGGAAGACGTCGCCGCCGACGTACGGCAGGCCCAGCTCCTTCGCCAGCGCCGGATCGCGCTCGCAGATCTTCGGATACCACTTCGCCGGGCCGGCGTCGCGCAGGGCGGCAATCTCGTGTGCATACGCTGCTCGAGACGGCAATCCGACGAACTGCACGTGCAGGTGCAGTGCTCCCTCGCGCAGCGCCACCTCCGTAGCACGTTTGTCGGCGGCGCGCCGCTCGGCTTCGGGCACGGCACTCAGCACTTTCGCCTGGGCGCGCCAATTCGCGTCAAGAAAAAGCCGGCCCGTCGGTGCGCCGTCCGCAGCGCGCTCGATGCCCGGCACGTCGGGCGGCAGATCGACGAACGCAAGCGCTTTGCGGTTCAACACGCACGAGTGTCCGTCGACGCGCACCGCCATCGCGACCGCATCCCGGAAGTGTGCGTCGAGGGGCACGGCGGTAGCGGAGCCGCGGTCGTCCCACTGCGACTCGTCGTAGTTGCCGGCCAAGACGAATGCGCCGCGCGGCAGCGCCGCGATGCGCCGTTCGAACTCGGCAACGCTGCGGACGCCCGAAAGATCGCGCTCGCCGAGAAAAAGTCCGGTGTCGGTGAGGTGGACGTGACAGTCGGCGAAGGCCGGATAGACCGCGCGGCCGCCGAGATCCACGCGCCGCACGCCCGCGCCCGCGTCGCCGGGATGCAGCGATACGACGCGTCCGTTGTCGACGAGCATGCCGTCGAACCTTTGCCAGCTTTCGTTCGACGGAACATACGAATACACCGGGCCCCCGGTCAGCACATAGGTCGACACGTCGACGGAGGTTCTCGCATGCGACGTTCTCTCATCCCTGCTCTCGCTCTCGTCGCGGCACTCGGGTCGACCGCGCTCGCCGATCAAAGCGAACACGTCAGCTCGCTCGGCGACCAGCGCGCGGTCGGGATCACGATCTACAACTCGGAGCTCGCGCTGGTGCGCGAGCGCCGCCACCTCACGCTTCCGCGCGGCGAGTCGCATCTCGCGCTGCGGGACGTCAGCGCGAAAATCCAACCCGAGACGGCGCTGCTGACGAGCATCACGGCACCCGGCAAGCTCGCGGTGCTCGAGCAAAACTTCAACTACGACCTGCTCTCGCCGCAGAAGCTGCTGGAGAAGTACGTCGGCCGCGACGTCGACGTGGTCAGCTACGACCCGCGCACCGGACAGCGCCATACGGAGCGCGCCCGCGTCCTCTCGACCAACGACGGCGTGGTGCTGCGCTACGCGGACCGCATCGAAACCTCGGTGAACGGAACGCTCTCGTTTCCGTCGCTGCCGTCCAACCTGCGCGACCGCCCGACGCTCGTCACCGACGTCAGCAACGGCGTCGAGGGCGAGCAGGACGTCGAGCTGACCTATCTGAGCGGCGGGCTGAGCTGGAAAGCCGACTACACCGCACTGCTGTCGCCGAACGACGACCGCGTCGAGCTGCGCGGCCTGATCACGCTGCAGAACCAGAGCGGCACCGAGTACCGCGACGCGGCGGTGCAGCTCGTCGCCGGCGACGTCAACGTGGTGCAGCCGGAGATGAAGGCGCTCGGCGCCGTTCGCTCCGCAGCGCAAGCTGCGCCGCCGATCCCGCGCCCGACCGAGCAGGCGCTCTTCGAGTACCACCTCTACACGCTGCAGCGGCACACGACCGTCGCCGACAACCAGACGAAACAAGTCGAGCTGCTCACGGCCTCGGGCGTTCCGGTCGTCAAGACGCTCGAGCTGCGCGGCGCTCCGGAGTACTACAGCGAGGAAGAGGCGGACCTCGGCACGCACCTGAAGATCGGCACGTACATCAGCTTCCGCAACGAAGGCGGACAGCTCGGGATCCCGCTCCCGATGGGCGCCGTGCGCGTCTACAAGCGCGACAACTCCGGGACCGCGCAGTACGTCGGTGCCGACGAGATCGACCACACGCCGAAGGGCGAAACGGTGCGCCTGCACCTCGGCGACTCGTTCGACGTGACCGCGAGCAAGAAACAGACCGACTTCCGTAGCCTCGGCCACAGCGTCTACGAGTCGGCGTACGCGATCGTCCTGCGCAACGCGAAAAAGACGCCGGAGACCGTGCAGGTAATCGAGCCGATCCCCGGCGACTGGACGATCGTCGCGTCGTCGCTGCCGCACCGCAAGAGTTCTGCATCGACGGCGACGTGGGCCGTGCGGGTCCCGGCCGAGGGCGCCGTCACCTTGACGTACCGGGTCCGCACGAAGGAGTAACCCTTGGGTACAAGCGCGAGGTGGTTCGCGGGACGACGCTTCGCAAGGCTGCACTCGGTGCGGCGACAGGCCTGACGCTCGGCTACGCGGCGGTGCGCGCGGCGCAAGCAGTGCGTGACCTCCGCACGCCGTACGCGCCGCGCGCCGACCGCGATCCGGGTCGCTACGGCGCCGCGCGGCGCGCGCTTGGTCTCGCAGGCGGCGCGCGCACCGTCGCGGCGCTCGCGACGGCCGCGTTCCTGCTCGCGGATCCGCTCGACCGCGCGCTGCGCCCGCTGCCGCGGCCGCTGCGCGCGCCGGCGTTCGCGCTGGTCCTGCTGGCGATCGAGGCGATGCGCGACCTCGGCACGGAGTACGTCGAAGGGCACGTCCTCGAACGCGTCTACGGTACCTCGGAACAGAGCGCGCGCGGGTGGCTCGCCGATCAGGCGAAGGGCACGGCAGTGGCCGCGGTGATCACGGCGCTGCTGGTCGCATTGGCCGACGCGGTCGTCGTGCGCACTCCGCGGCGCTGGCCGCTGATCGCGATCGCGGCGACGCCGCCACTGCTCGCGTTCGCGACCGTGATCGCGCCGACGTTCGTGATGCCGCTGTTCAACACGTACGAGCCGGTCAGCGGCGAGCTCGAGCAGCGCATCCGCGCGCTCGCCGAGCGCTACGGCGTCGGCAACGCGGCGATCCTGCGCTTCGACATGAGCCGCCAGACGAAGAAGGCGAACGCGTTCGTCACCGGCGTCCTCGGCACCGAGCGGATCGCGCTCGGCGACACGCTCGTCAGCGAGTTCGCCGACGACGAGACGCTGTACGTCGTCGCCCACGAGCTGGGCCACTACGTGCGCCGCGACCCGTGGCTTTCGATCGCCTTCGGGACCGCTTCGATCGGGGCGACGCTGCTCGGCGCCGACGCGGCGCTGCGCCGCACGACGAAGCGCGGCCTCGACTCACCGGCGCAAGGCGCGCGGCTCGCGTTCTACGCGACCCTTGCGCAGCTCGCGCTGCTCCCGCTCGCGAACGCATTCTCTCGCGCGATCGAGCGCCGCGCCGACCGCTTCGCGCTCGCGGCGACGAACCACCGCGACGCCGGCATCCGCGCATTCAAGCGCCTCGGCGAGCAGAACCTCGCCGAGCTGGAACCGCCGCGCTGGGCCGAGCTGCTCTTCTCCTCACACCCCTCCCTCGCGTCACGCATCCGCGCCCTCGAAGCGTAACGCTCAACGAAGCCTTACTTTCCGAATTTCAGACGCGATCCCGACATGGGTCCTCGCGCCCTTCGAGCGCGTCCAGCGTCTCCCAGCGCGCCGGGTAGAAACTACGTTCCATCGGAACCGCGGGCCAGCCGTAGAGATCGCGCAATGCGTGGTACGTCGGGGACGTCGGGAACGGGAAGGCGTCGAAGACCTCACGCCAACCGCGAAATAGTTCCACGGTGTCACGGTCGGGCGGTACGCCGAAATCGCCGGCAGCGCAGATGCGCTGGACGTAATCCGCGCGGTCGAGGTCGTCCTCGAACTCGTCGCCATGGTCGACGTCGGGATAAACGGTACGGTCGATCACTGACGGAGGTCTTCGTCCTTGACGTCGCCGACTCCGGGTCCGAGCTCGTCGCGACGAGCGGTGAACACATCCCGATACCATGCCCGCAGCCGCTCGGCGGCAGGGCGCTCGGCGGCGGGGATGCGCTCGATCGGTCGGCGTGCCTCGATCGTCGCCAAGTGCATCTTCACCCGCAAGCGGGCGTCTTCGATCTCGATCCCCGGACGCTTCGCGTTCCATAGTTGCCAGCAGCGGTCGATCGTGAGGAGTCCCGAGTCGACGATCTCCTTGATGTCAACGAAGTCGCGGGGCGCGCCCCGAGCGACCAGAGCCATCATTTTGGAGGCGACGTTGTCGTCCAGTGTCTCGATCGGGAAGCGGCCCCAAGGACTCGCCACCGGGGGATCAATTTCAACAGTGCGAACCGAGACCTGGAACGAGAAGGCCTTGTTGCCGCCGTCGAAGGCCTCCAAGGAGATCGTTTCGCCCCACGTGCGCTCGCGGACAGAGTATCCGAACTCAGCCGCAGTCTGCATAAATGCTTCGCGCGCAGCGGCGAGCGCATGCGGATCCTCGCGTGAGCGCCACCACGCGTCAACGTCCCCGGTCTCGCGATAATCGAGGTAATGCTTCAGCGCAAAGTAGCCGCCCAACACGAATTGTTCGGCCTGAGATTGACCCTGCAATCGTTCGAGAAATGCAGCGGCAAACGGGTTGAGGTGCTTAGGCTTGACGGGTTCCACGCCCTCAGGCACTCTTCAATTCGATCACAGTGGTCTTCGGCTCGCGTTCGACAACACGGTCGAGTACATCGCGATATGAGTTGTGCACGTCGGTTTTCCTTGCGTAGCCGTAGTCAAGATGCTACAATAGTAGCGCGCGTCACGCGCGAAAACACCTTGGTGACTCGGCCGGCGTTGCAGCGCCGACCGAGTCCGTCACCCGATGGAGTAGACCCACCGAATGACACACCGCCTATTCGGCGCATCCGCGCCGATCACCCCGCCTGCGTCATCCGCGCAGAATCAGGCTCGCCGGCACATCGCCCGTGGTGCGTGGCTTGTGGCACGGCTCGCCCGCCGTGAGCCGGTACGATATGAACATTATGCCGAGCGCTTCGGCCGTCCACGGCGCACGTTCTGCTGCGAAGTCGCCGCACTGCGCGATATCGGCATCGTGCGCGCGAGCGAGCTGCTCGATCGGCAGCGCCGGATCGGTGCCCGATGAAAAATGTCGTACCTTTCAAGGCACCCGAGCCGTTCCAACGGCTCGGAATCGATTGGACTAGAGCGGCCGCGACCGAGAGCGAACGACTCCTGCGCGAGGCATTCCTCACGCACGAAAGCTCGTGCGGACTGAGCGGACTCGTATCGCTCCTCCTGCTGTCCGTGGTCTCGCGGCGTCAAGGTGCTGTCGCGGAAGATCTTCAATCTGCCGCAGACTTCGCTGAAATCATCCTGGCGATGGAACTGCGCAAACACCAAGTCGACACCTTGGCTGCGGCACAATCTTACGTCTCGGCTAATGGCTCGATGTGGTCGTGACCGTGGCGGCAGGCCGTCGATTCAGGAACTGACGAGGCGAACAAACAGGCGTCATCGCCTCTCTCGCTGGTGTCGCGAACCGCCGGCAAAAGTCGGGCGTTGTAGGGCTCCCGACCGTCACTCGGCGTGCGCGATCAGCCGCAGCCGCAGTGACCCGGAGCGCTTGGGTTAAAGCGAGCGGTACGATTAGCGCTCGGCGCTCACAACGAATCGAAGAGAGGGGGCCGCGCCAGCGGTCCCCTCTCGACGTCTACGCGCTTTCGGCGAGCTGTTCGTCGCGCTCTTGGCGCATCATCAAGCGCCGCAAGCGTTGATCGGAGTTCACGCGCCGTTTGATCTGCTCCCGCATGCCAGGTCGAGCCAGAACAATAGCCGTGAGCGCCTCAGGCGAAACAAGTTTCTCAGCATCGTCCTCGGTCCAAAGTTTACCGTGCCCAACCATGAACGAAGCGCGGTACGTCATGACCGTGAACAGGATCTGAGCCGCGCAGACGAGTTCAACGATCTCGCGTACCTTCGGCTCGGCCTGTTCCTGGACTTCCTCCGACGAAAATGTGTTCGACAACGTTTCCGCAATGAGATGCTCCATAACGTCGAAGTCGCGGTTGACGTAGATGATGCCGCTCGGATACTGCGGCGTCGCGACACGAGCGTATTCGGCAGCGCGCCCACGGAATGCGAAGTTGTGTTCCTCTTCCGTCAGCAGCTTGATAGCCGGCCGTTTCTCGGGCTGGCGCTGCATCTTGCCGCGCATCGTTCCGTTCGTCACAACGCGCGTCGTGCGTCGCGTCTGCGGGGACGAACGACGCTTGATCTCACGGTTCGGGTCCGGCGTCTTTCGCGGCTTACGAGGGGCATCGGGGTCGGGCGAGTTACGTCCCGCCCCGCCACCCTCGGATCCGTTCATTCCTGACGTCGACTTTTTACGCTTCGTGCCGACCACCATCTGCGGCACCGAGAAATCGTCCTTCATCTCGGCGATGATCTTGTCGAGTTCCGTGTCGAAGTCGGTACTGCCGAGCTTGCTGCGGATGTATTGGTCGAGTTCCGGCGCCTGGTCCGGATAAACCTGAGCGAATTCGTCGGCCCACGCGTGCCACGGGAGGTGGCGCTTGTTCATACGCAGCGACGTGCGGTTCATATTGGACCGCACGTCGAGGGTCGGATCCGGCTCGACGACGAGACAGACGTTCTCCTGGCCGGCGAAGATGCCGAAGCGCTGCAGCATGTGCGCCGCGTCGACCTTCGTCGCGAGATCGAACTGCTCGCCCTGGTGGATGGCTGAAACGATGGCGTGATTTTTCGTCCCGGTGAGCCACGGGAAGTGGTAGCGACGGCGCTTGCGCTTTTCCGCGTTCGTCATCGGTCGGCCGGTCTCGCGGTTAATGACCGTCGGTTCGACCGGGTCGTCACCCTCGCCGAGCACCCACCAATGAACGTCGGCACCGGTAATGCGCACGGTGCCAGACATCGCGCCGAATCGCATCAGGAACTCTTTGGTTCCGCGGATGCGCCGAACGGTGAGCCCGCCCTTGCCGTCGGGCTCAATGCGCACCCGGAAACCGATCTCGTCGGGAATTTCGAAATACTGACGATTGAAGATATGGTTCAGCCAGTACGAGGTGTTTTCGCGCGCACGACCGTCCGCGCCGATCTCATCCCGGAGATCTTCGGGCATGATCGTCGTGTCGTCGGCCTCCGAGAAGCCGTGAAGGACCACGACGGTTCCGTGATCGCCGATGAAGTCGGGCTTCATCAACGCGATCTCTTCCGTCGAGAAGTGGTCTTCGTCAATCGGGATGACGCTACGCACCGCGAGGACGTTTCCGGCTTCATCCGTCTCCTCGACGTCGATGGTCCCGTAGATCGGAATGCCGTCCCGCTCATGCACTTTTCCGAGGGTCACGACGAAGCCCTCACCGTCGCGCCACGAACGGAATTCGACGCCGTGCGGATTGAAGCGCAACGTCGCGGCGCGCGCGCCGATACCGTAGTTCGCGTCGAGCGATTGCGTCTTGCCGCTCTTAAAGATCTGGTGCAGATCGCGCATCTGCGCCTCCGTCATGCCGATGCCATCGTCGGCGATGGCGAGCTTTTTCGCGCCGGTCTCCGCGAGCGTCAGCGGATCGGCGTACACTTCGATCCGACCCTTGTACCCCTCGTCGCGACGGGGAGAGCGAAGATACTCCAAGATCGCTTCAATGCTGTTCTTGGAGATTTCACGGTGCTGCTTGCCCGGACCGATGTCCTCACCAAACAGCTCAGCGAAGAACGAGGGCCCGCTGCCCTCAATCTTGAGTTCTGGCACTTTAGTTGTCCCTTCATGGCCCACATGAGCGGGCGAGAGTCGCCGTCGCCGAGACTCAGCAGAAAGGGTCGCCCCGACTGCGTTACCTCTGGATCGGCAGACCCCAGGTTAGAGACGAGAGGGGGAAGGTCCTTCCGAGGGGGCCGGTTTCCGACTCCGGTCCAATCTCGCTCTTGGGCGTTCCGGAGAGGTAGCCGTGCACGACCCGCCAGCGGTTGGCTTCGCGGCCCCGCCCAGTGATCTCGCTAATCGTGCTGAAGCGTGTGTCGCGCAAATCTATGAACTCACTCCTCGGACGCGAACCCGTCGCCGTGTTCCACGGTCGCGTGGGCGTCGAGCCAGCGGACGAAAGGGGCGGTGTCGCGGATGAAGTCACGGAAGACGGCGAACGCGCCGCGGTGGGTCAGCTCGCGGTCCGAGACGTCGCGGCGGACGAGGTAATTGCGCGCGCGGATCAGCGGGAGCCGCCGGTGGTGTTTCGGAAACCCGCGCGGCGTCACGCGCAGCGGCTCGGTGTCGAGCGGCAAGTACGGACGCATCACTTTCGCCGCCAGGATGCGGTCGAAGGCGCGCGCGTCGGCGCCGTCGGCCGCGAACGTGCTGCGCAGCGCGTGCAGCGCCGGCTTCACCGGGACATAGATGCCGGACGAAACGTGCGTGTCGCCGGGCGCGAGGTGGACGTAGTAGCCGGCGAACGCACCGTCCTTTCCGCCCGGCGACATCCAGGCGGAGAGCCACGGTTTGTACGGATCGCGCTGCTTGTGGAAGCGCGTGTCGTTCGCGATCCGAAACGTGCACGCGCGCGGATCGACGTGCCTCAACCGCTCGTCGGCCTGGCTTCCCGCCAGCAGCAGCATTGTCACGAGGTCTTCCCATGCGTGCCGAACGTGTTCGTCCCACGCCTCGCGGTTCGAGTGGAACCACGCGCGGTCGTTGTTCTTCTTCAGCCCGCGCAGAAATCGGAACGTCACGTTCAAATCGAGCGGGTCGGAGCGCTTCGCCGCCACGTAACCTCAAGCAGCCGTCAGCACGACTTCGAGTGCCCCGCCACGCGAAGGCTCCGTGCGATCCGAGCTGCGGCGGCGTCGTCCTTCGCATACGTCATGTCGACGTAATGGACCCTGCCGGTTTCACCCGGTGAGAGCTCGATGGTGGCGTAACTATTTTCACTCCAGGGGGCCTGCGCATCGTCGATTTGGCCCCGCACGCCGTTCAGGCAGTAGGTCCTTCCCCACGGTAAAGGCGGCGGATTATCACCATATGTCGCCCCAGATAGCACGATGTTAAGTTCCGCGGCTCCGGTCGGCGGTCGCAAACGGTACGCGAATTCGTGGATGCCGAACGGGTACATGTCGGTGGACCAGCCTGGAGGCAGTTCGATTGAGACGCCAGCCTGGAGTGAGGCCCGTCCACCGGACAGTCGCGGAAGCCGTACGTCAACCTTCGTGTCGAGCAGCTCGAGGAGACGCGACTGCCAGATCGCCGGCAACGTGTGAGTCCCATGGCCGCGCGTTTCCGGCGTGATCGGCAAGAGCACGAACCGCCCGTGGCGGACGTGCTTGATCTCGCGCTCCACCACGCCGAGCTCGGGTGGGTTGATCTGGTCGTCGGCGCTGTTGATCGCCAGCAGGGGCGCCGTGATCTTGCCGAGGTCGGGTTGCGGGTTGTAGTCGCGCGAGGACTCGAACTGGTAAATCATGTCGTTGGCGTCGTAGCGCGTGACCAGCTTCTTGACGGTGTTCTCGTAGTACGCGTCGGCTGCGTCGCGTGTCGGGAGCAGCGTTTGGTCGTAGAGCGGCGCCGAGCCCAAGAACCACAGCATGTCGACCGCCGCCTTGAGCCCGTGCGGCTCGGTCTGGTACTCGCCGCCGGCGTAGCCGGGATCGTTGCGGAGGTCGTCGACGATCATGTCGCGCCAGACGCGGTTGCGGCCGCTGATCTGGATCGGCAAGCTCGCCAGCGGCATCAGCGCGTCCATCATCGTGGGGTAACTCTCGCCCCACAGCCAGGTCTGCATCCCGCCCATCGAGGTTCCCATGACCAGCCGCAGGTGATCGACGTGCAGCACTTCGGTCAGGACATCGTGCTGCGCGCGCACCATGTCGCGATAGCCGTAGTGCGGGAAGCGCGCGTGCAGTCCGTCGCTCGGCTTCGAAGACTTGCCGTGACCGATCCCGTCGGTGATGACGATGAAGTACTTCGACGCATCGAGGATGCCGCCCGGCACGAACAGCACGCCGGCGAAGCGGTCGCTCAGGAACTGGTTCACATCGCCGCCCGTGCCGTGCAGAATCAGCACCGCGTTGTCGACGTGACCGGCCGCGTTGCGGTGCGGCGTGCCGAGTGTGACGTAGTGCAACCGCAAGTTCTTCAGCGTCTCGCCGTCAGCGAACCGAAACTCCGGAACGACGTACGCCCCGTCCGCGGGCTGCGGCCACGCGGCTGCGCCGGCCGGTGCCGCCAGGCCGCAGACGAAGGCGAGCGCGAGAACGATTCGGGCGAGCACGGACCGCACTTTATGCGCCGAACCCCGCCCGTCCCGCACGGACGACATGGTCGGTCCGCGAGTCATTTGCGAAAGAATTCGCCGGCTGGGCCGGAACAGCCGTCGGACGGCATTTTCGCACGAGAGGGCTCACATGGCGTTGCGCAGCGCAGAGTGGTTCGGGAAACGTGACCGCGACGGCTTCATTCACCGGAGCTGGATGCGCGCCGAAGGGTTCGCGCCGGACGTGTTCGACGGGCGGCCGGTGATCGGCATCTGCAACTCGTGGTCGGAGCTGACGTCGTGCAACGTCCACTTGCGGCGCGTCGCCGAGTCGGTGAAGCGCGGCGTGTGGGAAGCGGGAGGCTGGCCGCTCGAGTTTCCGACGATCTCGCTCGGAGAGACGTACATGCGGCCGACGACGATGCTCTTCCGCAACCTGATGAGCATGGACGTCGAGGAGTCGATTCGCGCCAACCCCGTCGACGGCGTCGTGCTGCTCAGCGGCTGCGACAAGACGACGCCCGCGCAGTTGATGGGCGCGGCGAGCGTCGATCTGCCGGCGATCATGGTCACCGGCGGCCCGATGCTGAACGGCAAGTACCGCGGCGGCGAGATCGGTTCGGGGACGATGGTGTGGCAGTTTTCCGAAGAGGTGCGCGGCGGCAAGAAGACGTGGGAAGATTTCTTCGACGCCGAAGCCGGCCAGTCGCGCAGCAACGGACACTGCATGACGATGGGAACCGCCTCCACGATGGCGAGCATGGCGGAGGCGCTCGGCATCGCACCGAGCGGAAATGCGGCGATTCCCGCCGTGGACTCCCGGCGCTATGCGCTCGCGCAGCTCGCCGGACGGCGCATCGTCGAGATGGTGCGCGAGGACCTACGCATGTCGAAGATCCTCACCCGCGCGGCGTTCGAGAACGCGATCCGCGTGAACGCCGCGATCGGCGGCTCGACGAACGCGGTCGTCCATCTGCTCGCGATCGCCGGCCGAATCGGCGTCCCGCTCCAGCTCGACGACTTCGACACGCTCGCGCACGACCTGCCGCTGCTGGTCGATCTGCAGCCCTCGGGCCGCTTTTTGATGGAAGACTTCTACTATGCCGGCGGCGTCCCGGCGGTCGTGCGCGAGCTCGGCACCCTCATTCATCGCGACGCGCTCACGGTGAGCGGCAAGACGATCGGCGAGATGACGGCCGACGCGCCGTGCTGGAACCGCGAGGTGATTCGCCCGCTGAACGAGCCGCTCAAGGAGCGCGCGGGGATCGCCGTATTGCGCGGGAACCTCGCGCCGGACGGCGCGGTCATCAAGCCGTCGGCCGCGACGCCGGCGCTGCTCACCCACCGTGGCCGCGCCGTCGTGTTCGAGAGCATCGAAGATTTCAAAGCGCGCATCGACGATCCGCAGCTCGACGTCGACGAGACGTGCGTGCTGGTGCTGAAAGGCGCCGGTCCGCGCGGGTATCCCGGGATGCCGGAGACCGGCAACTTGCCGCTCCCGCCGAAGCTGCTCGCGAAGGGCGTCACCGACATGGTGCGCATCTCCGACGCGCGGATGAGCGGGACGGCGTACGGGACGGTCGTTTTGCATACCTCGCCCGAGTCGGCCGCGGGCGGTCCGCTGGCGCTCGTGCAGAACGGCGATCGGATCGAGCTCGACGTCCCCAACCGCCGCGTGGAGCTGCTCGTAGACAATGCGGAGATCGCGCGCCGCCGCGCGGCCTGGAAGCCGGCGCCGCCCGCGTTCGCGCGCGGCTACGCGAAGCTCTACACCGAGCACGTCCTGGGCGCCGACCGCGGCGCGGACTTCGACTTCCTCGTCGGCGGAAGCGGCTCGGCGGTCGCGCGCGAGATGCACTGACGTTTCGGCGAACGGTTTGCAGGGATACGGGATTTGGCGCAGGATATTTTTGCGCAACGCCCCTGCGCATTGAGAGAGGACGTCCATGAGCCATCCTGACCGACGCCGATTCCTGGAGTTGTCCGCCGCCGGGATCGGCGGGGCTGCGCTTGCGGGGGGCTGGCCCGCGACGGCGTACGCCGCGGAAACTTCGCCGTTCAAGCCCGAGAAGGGTGCCACGCTGCAGCTCTTGCGCTGGAAAGGCTTCGTCGCGAAAGACGACGAGATCTGGGCGGCCAACACCGCCAAGTTCGAGAAGGCGACCGGCATCAAGGTCACCATCGACTCGCTGAGCTGGCCCGACGTCACGCCGAAGGCCGCGCTCGCCGCGCAAGTCGGCTCCGGCCCCGACATCATCATGGGCTGGAACGACGATCCGTTCGTGTATCCCGACAAATTGGTCGACATGAGCGACCTTGCGGACTACCTCGGCAAGGCGCACGGCGGCTATTTCGACACGGCGCGCACGTACTGCTACGACCCCGAGGTCAAACGCTGGGTCTCGCAGCCGATCGGCGTCACCGGCAACGCGCTCGTGTACCGCAAGAGCTACGCCAAAGAAGCGGGCTTCCCTGAGTTTCCGAAGGACTTCGACGGGATGCTCAAGCTCGCGCGCGGCCTGAAGAAAGGCGGTCACCCGTGCGGGTTCTCGCTCGGCCACGCCGTCGGCGACGCGAACGGCTGGACGCACTGGCTCCTGTGGGGCTTCGGCGCGAAGCAGGCCAATCCGGACAACTCGGTCGCGATCAACTCGCCGGAGACGCAGCACGCGCTCGAGTACGCGAAGCAGCTCTACGAAACGATGATGCCGGGCGTGGCGGGCTGGCTCGACCCGAACAACAATCAGGCGTTTCTCGCCGGCCAATGCGGTCTCACGATGAACGGCATCAGCATCTGGGTCTCGGCGAAGGACGATCCCAAGCTCTATCCTGACACCGCCAACGTTCTGCCGCCGATCGGCCCGAGCAAACAGCACACGATCTTCAACAACTTCACCTCCGCGTTCATCTTCAAGTATAGCAAATACCCAAACGCGGCGAAGGAGTACCTGCGCTTCATGCTCGACACGGCGCAGGCCGATCCGTGGGTCACCGGGATGGCGGGCTACGTGACGCCCGCGCTCAAGGCTTACGCCGAGCTGCCGGTATGGACGTCGAACCCGAACATCACGCCGTACCGCGACACGATGGCCGGCGCGAAGTTCGACGGCTTCAACGGGAAGCCGGGCAAAGCGGCGGCACAGGCGCTCGACGAGTTCGTGATCGTCGACATGTTCGCGGACCACTGCGTGAACAACATGGCGGCGAAGGACGCGATCGCCAAGGCCGAAAAGCGGCTGGCGACCATCTACAAGCGTTGACCGAACGCGCGCCGTTCCTCGCGCGGCTCGACTCGCCGCGGGTGCTGGGCTATCTGCTCGTCGCACCCGCGGCGTTGCTGTTGCTGGGTTTGCTCGCCTATCCGCTGGTGCTCGGCGTCTGGCTGAGCCTGACGAGCGCGACGCTCGGCGATCCGGGCGTGTTCGTCGGACTGAAGAACTACGCGACGATCCTGCAGGACCCGATCTTCCGCGGCGCGGCGGGGTTCGCGGTGCTCTACACCGTCTGCGCGGAGATCGGCAAGCTCACGCTGGGGCTGGCGCTGGCGCTGCTGGTCAACCAGCGCTTTCGCGGCTACCGCGCGGCGCGCTCGTTGATGCTCTTGCCGTGGGTCGCGCCGACGGTGCTCTCGGCGCTGGCGTGGCTGTGGCTGCTCGACCCGCAGTTCAGCGCGCTGAGCTGGCTGCTGATCAAGCTGCACCTCATTCGCAGCAACATCGATTTTCTCGGCAACGCCTGGGGCGCGCGGTTCTCGCTGATCGCGGTGAACATCTGGCGCGGCTTGCCGTACTTCGCGATCGGCTATCTGGCCGGCTTGCAGGGCATTCCCAAGGACCTCTACGAGGCGGCGGCGATCGACGGTGCGTCGGGCTGGCAGTCGTTCCGGCGCATCACCTGGCCGCTGCTCGCGCCCATCACCACCATCCTGGTCGCGTTCTCGTCGATCTTCACGCTCACCGATTTCCAGCTCATCTGGACGATGACGCGCGGCGGTCCGACCGATTCCACGCAGGTGTTCACCACGCTGGCCTACCAGCGCGCGATCACCGGCGGGCAACTCGGCGAGGGCGCCGCGATCGCCGTCGCGCCGATCGTGTTCATGATCGTGCTGGCGTTTTTCGTCGTGCGCGCGGTTCGGGAGCGCTGAGATGGTGCTGCGCCGGCTGCGGGTCTACGTGCCCATCGCGCTGTACGCGGTGTTCCTGCTGCTGCCGTTCTACTGGATGCTGCTCACCACGTTCAAGCCGGACGCCGACCTGCTGAAGACCGACATCAACCCGTTCCTGATCTACCACGTCACCGTCTCGCACATCACCGGCCTGCTCACGACGACGCAGTACTGGCAGTGGTTCGCGAACACGCTCTTCGTCGCGGTCGCCTCGACGGTGGTGAGCGTGTTCGTCTCGTACATCACCGCGTACGCGATCATCCGGCTGCGCTTCCCGGGCTCGGAAGTGGTGAGCACCGCGATCTTCCTGGCCTACATCGTCCCGCCGGCGATCCTGTTCATCCCGCTCGCGACGATCATCATCCAGCTCCACTGGTTCGACCAGCTCTGGGCGCTGGTGCCGATCTACGCGACGTTCCTGGTCCCGTTCTGCACCTGGCTGCTGATCGGGTTCCTGAAGAACATCCCGCGCGAGCTCGAAGAGGCGGCGCGGGTCGACGGCGCGAGCAACTTCGCGATCATCTGGCGCATCATCTTCCCGATCGCGGTCCCCGGGCTGATCTCGGCGGCGATCTTCTCCTTCACCCTGTCGTGGAACGAGTATCTCTACGCGCTCGTGTACATGTCCTCGTCGGCGCACAAGACGGTCTCGGTCGGCATGATCACCGAGCTGATCCGCGGTGACCGCTTCCAATGGGGCGAGCTGATGGCCGGCGCCCTGATCGGCGTCCTCCCCGCGGTCCTGCTCTACTTCTTCTTCGTCGAATACTACGTCGCCGGCGTCTCCGGCTCGGTCAAGGAGTAGCCCGCCGCCAGGCGCGCATTTCCTTTCGTACCTCGGCAGCGGCCGCGGCGATCACCTCGGGCGCGCGCTGGATCGCCTTCAGCAACACGCGGGCCGGCATGTCCGGCATCGCGCGATGCTGTTCCCACTGTTGAACGGTCCGTTGGCTCAAATGGAAGCGCTCGGCGAACTCCGCTTGCGAAAGCCGCAATCGCTCGCGGATCGCGCGCACGTCGGGTATCGGTATGTCGTAGACATTGCCGTCGATGTGCGCGCGAAACCGCTTGTAACGCCCCGTCAATCCTAGGCGCTTCTTCTCCTCGGCAGCTTCCGCGTTGATCTGTGCACGGGACCCCTTTCCAAAGCGCGACCAATCAATGTGAGGATCTCGATCATTCTCAGCCGGCATAGGTCACCATGAAGTCGGCGATGTCGTCGTCGTCAGCCTTGAAGGCGCTGACGATGCGCTTCCGCCCTTCGCGCTCGACGTAAACGGCGCTGACGAAGACCGTCTCCACCAAGCCCGTCGCGATGAAATGATCTTCGCCGTCGGAATGAGCCTCGTCCCAGCGCTCGACGTACCGGTTCGACTCGAAGATCCGCTTGGCGGCGTGGAAATCGAAGCCGCTCCTTGCGAGCCGGTCGGCGCTTTTGTCCTGGTCCCATTCGAACGCCTCGTCGCGGTATTCGGCCAATCCACAGTTCCATTCTATACGCAATTGACGGATACGTCAATTGCGTACCACCGAGTTCCAGAGGAAGGGCGCCTGACACGCGCCGGCAAGCCTCGCTCTAAGGAGGGAGGTGCCGCTTCGGTGTGCTCTTCAGTTGCGGCTGCGCTAAAAGTACGCGGCGCCGGTGGTGGTGTCGAAGAGGTGCATGCGGTCGGGGTTGATGCTGAGGGCGATGGTGTCGCCGGCGGCGATCGTGGCGTGGGCGGGGGCGGTGAGCTGGCCGCCGGCGGTGAAGTAGAGAACTTGCTCGGAGCCGAGCGGTTCGACCACGTCCACCACCGCGGAGATCGCGCCCGCGCCGTTCGCGTGGAGCGCGACGTCCTCGGGGCGCACGCCGAGCGTCGCCTCGCCGTTCGTCGCGTTAGCGACGGCGGCTTTGCGAAGGAGTAGCCGCCCGGCCTACATCGCGAGAGAGCCGAGCACGCTGCATGCTAGTCCTCGCTGTATATTTTCGGTTTGCGAACGCAAGCGCAGCCGTATACCGAGCAGCCGTCGCCGTTGTGATCCTTTGGCGCATGGCCGCAGCGGCACGCCTTCACGTACTCTACGGTTTCCATGGCTGTAGTCTATGCGAAGTTCCGCTAATCGCGCTGTGCGCTGCAACACCGTCGCGCGACATTTGACGCTGCGCTTAACGCGCTTTCATCATCCCTTTACCGGAACGCGGCGCAGCGCGCATCGTCGCTGAGGATCCGGACGGTCGAGGCGGGATGACGGTCTGGCGGCAGACCGTTGTGGCGTACCGACCATTGCGGAGCGGCTCGACGAGTCGCGCACGGGCGAGCGACTCGCCCGCCTCATAGCAATCGAGGTCCACCACAAGGATCCGCAGGACGAGGAGCGCCGCCGCTCGGTCGTCGAGCGGCGCAGTAGCTACATCGGAAAGCAACGGATCAGCATGGTCGCTGCGTGATGGCGGCGATTAGATACGTCTCCACGGCGTCTCGCGCTCGGTCAAGGAGTAGCCGGGCCGGCGGCTACGCACGGAGGGTCCCTTCCGCTCGACCTTGACGATAAGCCGACCCTTCGCGTCGCGCTTCTGATGAAGATTTATCGCGACGTGCAGCCGGTCGACGAGCGTCATCAGACGGTCCAGGGAGAAGCGACTCAGCTTTCCGCGCATGAGGCGCGAGACGTCGGCTTGGTCGATCCCGAGAACTTGCGCTGCTGTGGACTGGTTGAGCTGACGTTCTTCGATGACTTCGTTAATGACGTTCAGGATGCGCGACTTCCGTAGGAGCTCGTCAGCGTCAGTCCGGTTGAGTTGCGCGAAGATGTTTCCGGTGCGGCGGGTGATCTTAACTTTTTCATCGCTTGGTCCGGTAGTTTTCTTCATAGTACTCCTTCGCTTGCCTGTAGCGCTGACGGGTACGATCCTCGTCCCGCTTCGGAGTCTCGCTCCCTGACTTCGACTTTTTCACGAAGACATCGAGGACGTAGACGACGCCATGAAATTTGGTCGTGTATTGGGCGCGTATCTCGCGGTTGTGATCGTCGTGGGCCACGATTTCCATGACGTACCGGAGGTCGCCGCCGTGCATCGGCTTGGCGTAACCCGCCTTCTTTCCGTGTTGAGCGAGGTCGAGCGCGTATCCGATTTCATCTTGGACATCTTCAGGCAGCGCGACAAGGTCTTCGTACGCGGAGCCCATCCACTCGACGGGCTTCTCGTCCCTCGCCTCCGCGCGGCTCACTGGAGATATGACACTTCTGCCATAAGGACCTGCACCGCCGCCCTCATGCGCGTTCCTTGCATGCCGCGGTCGGTGCCCCGCGGCAGCGCGCCTCAGTCTTTCAATGTGATTCCGCAGAAACAGCGGATCGCCGACGCGCGTACGAGGGCGACAGCCGTTCGGTCATGCTGGGGCTGATCAAGCAGTAGCCCTAGAAGTACGCGACCCCTGTGGTTGCGTCGAAGAGGTGCATGCGGTCGGGGTTGATGCCGAGCGGGATCATGTCGCCGGCGGCGATCGTGGCGTGAGCGGGGGCGCGGGCGGTGAGCTGGGCGCCGACAGCGGTGAAGTAGAGGACTTGCTCGGAGCCGAGCGGTTCGACGACGTCCACCACCGCGGAGATCGCGCCGGCGCCGTTCGCGTGCAGAACGACATCCTCGGGGCGCACGCCGAGCGTCGCCTCGCCGTTCATCGCGTTGCCGACGGCGGCTTTGCGCGCGTCGGGGATGCGCAGCGAGAACGACGGACCGCGGGCGAAGAGCGCGTCGCCTTCCGCTTCAAGGCGGCAGGGCAGAAAGCTCATCGTCGGCGAGCCGATGAAGCCGGCGACGAACTGGTTCGCGGGAAGGTCGTAGACGTCTTGCGGCGGCGCCACCTGCTGCACGACGCCGTCCTTCATCACGACGATCCGGTGGCCCATCGTCATCGCCTCGACCTGATCGTGCGTCACGTAGATCATCGTCGTCGCGACGCGCTGCTGCAGCTTCACGATCTCGCCGCGCGTCTGCACGCGCAGCTTCGCGTCGAGGTTCGAGAGCGGCTCGTCCATCAGGAAGACCGCCGGATGGCGGACGATCGCGCGGCCGAGCGCGGCGCGCTGGCGCTGTCCGCCCGAAAGCTCCTTCGGCTTGCGCTTCAGCAGCGGGCCGAGCCCGAGGATCTCCGCCGCCTCCTTGACGCGCTCGTCGATCTGCGCCTTCGGAACGCTGCGCATCCGCAGCCCGAACGCCATGTTGTCGTAGACGTTCATGTGCGGGTAGAGCGCGTAGTTCTGGAACACCATCGCGACGTCGCGGTCCTTCGGGCCAAGCTCGTTGACGCGCCGCTCGCCGATGAAGATGTCGCCGCCGCTCGTCGTCTCCAGACCGGCGATCATCCGCAGCGTCGTCGATTTCCCGCAGCCCGACGGCCCGACCAGCACGACGAACTCGCGGTCGGCGATCTCCAGCGTGACCCCGTCGACCACGACCGTTTCGCCGAACCGCTTGCTGACCGACTGCAGCCGCACCGAAGCCATGCGAGGACTTACGTTCGCGACGACCGCTCGCCCTTCGACAAGCTCAGGGTGACACGGAGTTTTCGCCCCGGGTGATGGAGACTTCTAGAGCGCTACTACCGGGGAGGGGCGGGTGCCGAGCCAGGTGGCGAGGTCGGTTTTTTGGTCGACGTGGACGCCTTCGCGGAGCTCGCGGCGGAACTCGCCGAACAGGCCGAACGCCTCGGCGAACGCGTCGTGCTTGTGGATCGACTCGTAGTTGAGCTGGGTCGCGCCGACGTACGTCGTGTCGGGGAAGTCGGCGTAGACGTCCAGCGCGCGCGCGAGGATCCCGCGCACGACGTCCTCGACGAACTTCGGGTTGTGGTGCGCCTTGTTGACGATGAAGAACTCGTCGGGACGCTTGAGCAGATCGTACGTCTCGCTCGACATCGACGACTCGACGATCTCCACCAAGTCCTCGGCGCGGACGTGCTCGGCGAAGCCCGGCTCGGTCCCGAGGTAGACCGCGCCGCGCCCGCGCTGGTTGTGCGTCGCGACCGGCAGCGCGTCGAGCGCGCGCACCGCGTCGGCTTCGCTGAACCCCGCGTCCTGCAGCTCGCGCAGCGAGTGCTCGCGGACCATCAGCTGCGCGCACGGGCAGGCGGTCATGCCCTCCGCTTCGACGCCGACGACGCGGCGCGTGCCGTTTGCGTCGGCGTGCGCGATCCCGACCAGCGTGTACGTCTCCTCGGTGCGCCGGCCGCTGACCGGGGTCCAGCGCTCGAGCGCGAACTCCGCGCGCAGCCGCACGTCGGCGCGCAGCGCGCCTTGCGAGCCGACGATCTCGCGCGCGATCTGCTCGGTGAGGTCCTCGACGCGCGCCGGCTTCGCGCTGCGCGAGAGCACGTCGAGCGTCGCGGCTTCCAGCAGCTCCGAGAAGCGCGACATGTGCACGCCGGCCTTGTCGGGCGCCAAGTCGGCGACCATCGTGAAGTCGCCGAGGAACGAGCGCTCCCGGCCGCCGATCCGGCTGCGGATCACGTGCTTCACCGACGAGACCCCGACGCGGTTGAGCGAGAGCCGCACGTCGGGCTCTTCTTCTTGCCGGTTCGCGGCGAAGTGGATCGCGCGCGCCTTGCGCACGATCCGCTCGTGCGGCACCGCCGCGGCGAGCTCGGCGATCGTCTTGCCGCTGCGCGGGTCGATCACGTCCGGCGCGATCTCCGCCAGCGGGATCAGGTTGAACGCGCGCGAGGCGAGGTACGGGTGCGGCACCTCGAACCGCCCGAAGTTCGCCGTGACGCCTTCGATCAGCAAGACGTCCACGTCGATCGCGCGCGCGGCGAGCGGGGTGCGCGTCTGGCGGCCGATCGCCGTCTCGATCCCACGCGCGAAGGACTCGAACGCGACCGGCTCGAGCGCGGTCGTCAGCTTCGCGGCGACGTTCAGAAACGCCGGCCCCGCGACGCCGTGCGAGGGCGGCGTCTCGTAGAACGACGACACCGCCTCGACGCGCGCTTCCTTGCGCAGCCGCTGCAGCGCGGCCAGGATCGTGCTCTGCCGCTCGCCCAGGTTCGCGCCCAGGCCGACGTAGACGGTGTGCATGCGCCGCTTACAACCGTGCGGCCCGCGCGGAAGTTGCCGGCGCGCTCGCATCCCCGCCTTAGCGAATCCTGATCTTCGCCTCCTCGCCGGTCGACGTCAGCGGCGGCCCGTACATCGCGTACACGTTCGTCGCGGGCGCGGTGAACGAGCCGGCCGTCGTCGCGCGCAGCGTGTAGTGCAGATGGATCGCCGAGTTCGCCCATATGCGGTCGGTGAAGAACACGACCCGGTCGTCGAAGAACTGCAAGCCGCTCCAGTCGTCACCCGACTGGTACTGCGCCGGCTGGTACTCCAACCCGGCCGGGAGCGGATCTTCGACCGCGACGAACTGCGCGTCGCTGTTCGCCGAGACCGTCAGGTCGACGTCGATCTGGTCGCCGACGTGCCATTCGTTGCCGCCCGGCGTCGAATAGGTGCGCCGCACCGTGAACGTCGGGTCGAGCTGCGCGAGCGCGAGCGCCGGAACGTACTGCGTCCAGTCGGTCGACCACGTCAGCGCCCCGGTCCCGGCGCGCTCGAAGCGCAGCGTTCCGCCGCGCCGCAGCAGCTTCGCCGGCACCGTGAACGAGGCCAGCGCGCGCGGCAGCACCGGCGCGTCGATCCGCACGCTCTTCACCACGCGGCCGTCGAGCGTCACCCGCACCGTCTCGTGCGGGTCGAGCTCGTGCTCGTCGAGCGGCACCGCTTCGCTCATCGCGTAGATCGCGGCCGCGGTGTCCTTCGTCGACTCCCACCACGAGCCGTGCTGCTGCGTGCGCAGCCAGTTCACCGCGCGCGCGACGCGCGGGTCGTCCGGCGTCATCGCGTGCACGAACCGCAGCGCGTACGCCGTCGTCTCGATCGGATCGTCCTGCCAGCCGTAGTGCCAGCCGCCGCTCTTCCACTGCGCGTACGTGCCGTCGTCCGAGGTGCGCTGCAACAGCTCGGCGAGCAGCGGCTGCGCGCCGGCGCGGTCGTTCAGCTCGAGGTGCGCGAGCCCGAGCGTCGCGAGCGCGTACGCGTTCAAATTCGTCGCCTGCGCGTCGGTCTTCGCGAGCAAGTCGCGATCGACGGCCTTCGGGTCGGCGTCGGCGAGCGCGAAGAGCATGTACGCGCGCGTGTTCCATTCGGAACCGCTTTGGCGGCCGCCCCACAGCGCCAGCGACTGCGTGTCGCCGGCGGCTTGTCTGGCGAGGCTCTTCACGCCGTTCGCCAGCGTGTCGGCGGGAACCGCATAGCCGTCGTGCGCGAGCTCGGCGAGACCGTAGAGCGCGTACGCCGTCATGAACGGGTTGGCGTGGTCGTGCTCCCACCAGCCCCATGAGCCGTCGTAGTGCTGCAGCTTCACGAGCCGGTCGACGGCGCGCTTCGCGACGTCCTTCGGCGCCGGGCCGTCGGTCGGCGGCAGGTTCATTCGTTTGCGCATCCGGTCGACGTAGATCGCCGGCAGCGCGGCCGACATCGTCTGCTCGACGCAGTAGTACGGATAAACTTGCAGCAGACGCACGCCCGCGGCGAGCTGCGCCAGCGCGCTCGGCGCCAAATCGACGCGCAGATCGCCGGCTTCCGCGCCGTGCGGCAGCCTCAGCGCGAGCGACGTCGCCGACGGCAGCTTCCCTGCCGCGCGCACGTGCTGCGGCGTGCCGTCCGACTCGACCGGCAGCGTCGTGCGCATGCCGTCGCTCAGCGTGCCGCTCGTGCCGGCCAGCCGCACCGGCGCCGAGCCCAGCTCGCCGCCGCGCACGTTCCAGCCCACCGACGCGCTCGCGTGCGCGTCGAACCGCGCGGCCGTCGTGTCGTCGGCGACGCCGAGCTCGGGCGCCGAGAAGCGCAGCAGCGCGCGCTTCGCCTTGCGCGTCCCTTGCGTGACCGCCGTGATGCGCGCGGCATCGCCGCGGCGCAAGAAGCGCGGCGCGCCGAGCCGCACCAGAAAATCTTTGGTCACCAGCGCGCCGCCGTGGCCGGCGCCGACATCGGTCTGCGGCGTGATCGCGACGCCGCTCGCGGTGTACGACGTCAGCGAGTCCGGCCAGTTGAACGTGACCACCGCGCGCCCGTCGTTGCCGGTCACGACCGCCGGCGTCCAGTACGCCGTGTCACGGAAGTCGCTGCGCAGCTTCTGCAGCGACGGCTTGTTGGTTTGCGCGCCGGCGATCGAGTAGACGTCCGCCGCTTGCGACGGCGCGAACCCCGGCGTCGGCGGCGGCGGCACCAGCGCCGCCGCGCCGCGCGAAGCGACGTTGCCGATCGTCCGCAGCTGCGGCTGAACGTACAGGTACAGCGAGAGCGGCGCGTCGAGGCCGTGCCACGAGCTTCCGTCCTGCCGCCACGGCATTCCGTTGCGGTAGAACGCCCCGTACGGATCGATCGTGCTCTCCGGGCGCAGCGCGAAGATCGCGTCGTCGACGACCGCCAGCGCGATTTGGGCGCGCACCGGTTTTCCTTGCGTGTCGGCGACGCGCACCGCGAAGCGCGCGCGCTCGCCGGGGCCGTAGACGGCCTTGTCCGGACGCACCGCGACGTGCAGCAGGTGCGGCGCCGGAGCGACGTTGAGCGCCGTGTTCGCGCTCGCCATTCCCTGCGCCGTCGGCACGCTGACCGACACCCGGTAGTACGCCGCGTCGGACGGCGGCTCGATCTCGACGGTCGACGCGGTCGTCGCCAGGCGGCGCACGAAGACGCGGTCGGTCGCCCCGCCGACGACGTGCACGAGCGCGTCGACGTCGGCGTGCGGAACCGTGACGAGCAGCGTCGCGCGCTCGCCCGGCGCGTACTCGGCCTTTTGCGGCAACACTTGCGGCTGCTCGAAGGTGTAGCCGCGCTCGTACCGCTGCGCGGCGATCCACACCGCGTTGGACGAAGTGATCTCGCGCCCGCGTTCGTCGCGCGAAGTCGCCTTCACCACGAAGTAGCCGCCCGACGACGGCTTCCAGCGCACCGTCGCGCTGCCGTTCTCGTCGGTCACGACGCTCTGCGCGTCGCCCGTCAGGTCTTCTTCGTGCGAGGTGCGGTCCCACCACTGCCGCGCGAACGTGATGCTGACCGGCGTGTGCGGACGCGCCGGGTAGCGCGGCGCATACGTTTGGCTGCGCACCGTGAGCTCGACGACCTCGCCCAGCACGTTGAAGTACGTCTTCGGAATGATGCCCAAGAAGAACGAGCCCGGCGTGATTTGCGAGAAGGCCTGCGCGGTCACCGTGCGCCCGGAATCGTCGCGCCCGTCGACCTCGACCGTCAGCTGCTTCTCGCGCGTGACGCGTTCGGTCGGAATCGCGATCGTCGCGCGCCCGGCTGCGTCGGCGACGAGGTCGCCCTGCAGCGGGCTCGGCTCGCTTTCGTACACGGGGCGGTAGCCGGCGAAGCGGAACGGCGAGCCGTTCCGCCACCAACCGTACCCCTGGCGGAAGTACGCGCGGTAGTGCAGCTTCATCCCGGCCGCCGGGCGGCCGAAGAAATAGCGCGCCGCGACGCCGAAACGCACGACCTCGCCGCCCGGCGTCGCCGCCGGCCGCGAGACGTCGAGCAGGTACTCGGGTTTCTTGTACGCCTGCACTTCGAACTGGCCGACCGCGCTCGAGCTCTCGCCGCTTCCCGCGCTCAGCATGTACGAGCCCAGCTGCGGATCGTCGCCGAGCGGGATATCGCCGCTGAGCGTGCCGTACGCGTCGAGGTTCCGCTGCGCGGTGAAGATCGTCTTGCCGCTCGGGTCGCGCAGCCGCACCTGCTGTTCCTCGCTCGGGACGCTGAACGCGCCCGGCCCGCCGTCGCGCACGATCGCGCGAAACCGCACGCGATCGCCCGGCCGGTAGATCGGCCGGTCCGTCTGCACGTAGCCGCGCTCCGATGCGCTCTCGTATCCGGTGACGCCGCGCGTGACGGCGAGCGCGCCGTCGTCGCCGCGCGCCACCAGCACGTCGCCCGAGTCGTTCCCTGCGGCACGCGGGAACCAGACGAGGCCGCTCGCGTCGGGGCGGCGCGTCTCGGCCGCGCCGCTGCGCGCCGGATAGCGCTCGAACGCCACGTCGCTGCGCGCGTGCAGCGTGCGCAGATCGACCGCGTATGCGGTAAAGGCGTCGCCCACGTCGGTCGTCGCCACGCCGAGCGAGGTCACGACGGCGAGCTGCACGCCGCGCGGCTGTCCGTTCGCGCGCACCCGCAGACCGTAGAAACCTGGCTTCAGCGTGCCGATCTCGACCGCGTGCGGCTCCTGCTTCGGGTTGTTCGGGATCGTCGTGCGGACGGTCTTGATCGGGCGCCGGTCGTGTTCGAGATCCGCCGCGAGCTTCTCGCTCGCCGCGCCGCGTTCGACCGCGATCAACTCGTCGAGCGAGACCGGCACCACGCCGATCTCGACGTTCACCTCATAATACGACTGGATGGAAACCCGCACGGGCGTGTCCGGCCGGAAGGTCGCCCCCGCGCCGGCGAAGCTGAACTCCGGTGCCGCGCTCGCCGCGCGCACGCACAGCAGGGTCGTGAAAAAGGCCAGGAGACGAAGCAGCGCCCGCATCCCCGGACGTTCGACGAGGCGGCGCTCGCGCACCGCCTCGTTCTCTGTCCTCTTTCTGTCAGACGCTCAGGTCGCGTTAGTGATTGGAGCTGCCCGGCGTCGGCGTCGGCGTCGGTCCGCCGGGGTTCTGCGTCGGCGAGGTCGTCGGGTGCTCCGTCGGCGCCGTCGTCGGGGGGTAGGTCGGGTAGTGCGTCGGCTCGGAGCTCGGGTGTTCCGTCGGCGCGGTCGTCGGCGGATAGGTCGGGTAGTGCGTCGGTTCGGAGCTCGGATGTTCCGTCGGCGCCGTCGTCGGCGGATAGGTCGGATAGTGCGTCGGCTCGGAGCTCGGGTGTTCCGTCGGCGCGGTGGTCGGTGAGGGGCTCGGGCGCGGGGTTTCGTACGGCGTGACGACGCCGACGTGCACGACCGCCGACGCGCCGCGATCGCCGAGGCCGATGATGACGCAGCGGCCTTGGCCGACGGGCGTGATCGTCCACGTCGGGCTGGCGCCGTTCGTGTTGACGATCCCGGTGCAGTCGCCGTGCAGCGAGAACGTCCCGCTGAAGCCCTGTTGCGAGAACGTGACCGGAACCGGCGAGGAGCTCACCGCCGGGAAGTACAGGCTCGTCGGGCTCGCGACGACCGGCGCGGGCTTCGGCTCGGGCGAGTTCGTCGGGACCGTCGAGGGGATCGGCGTCGGGCTCGGCGCGTTCGGGTCCACCTTCAGCAGCACGAGATAGTACGTCTGGTTCGCGCTGAAGGTGATCGGCTTGCCGTTCGAGGCGAAGTCGAACTTCGTCGCCGCGTTGCCGCTCGCGGTCTGCGCGGGCGTGACCGCCGCCGGACCTTCGAACTGCTTCTGCCAGCCGGCGGCGGCGCGCAGCGGATCGTACAGCGCGAGCCAGTACGTCACGCCGTTCGCGGTCGTGAACGTTCCCGGCACGGTGAACGTGAAGGCCGGCGCTTGCGGGAGCGTCACGTCGGCCGAGAACTGCAGCCGCAGGTACGCGATCGCGCCGCTGCTGTTGCTCGTGCCGCCGTCGCGCGTCGTGCGCGCCGTCGTCACACGCGCTCGGGCGAGCGCGGGGACCGAAGAGTCCGCGTTGGCCGAGTACGTCGACGCGACCGTCGTGTCGGGCGGAACGTTTCCACTCGCCGGAAACGCCGCGTTCGCCGCGGCGCCGCTCGCCGCGTCGGACGTCAGCGGAACGGGAACCGTCTGCGCGCCCGGTGCGGGCGTCGGGATCGCGACGGCGTCGCTGGAAGTGAACGCCTGCGAACCGGAGGGTGCCGAGGTGTTCGAGGGCGGCATCGGGCCGCCGTTCGGGGCGCTCGAGCCCGAACCGCCGCCTCCGCCGCAGGACGCCAAGAGCGCGGCGCCGAGAACGACGCCGCCGACGAGCGCTGAAATCCGTTTCATACCGCCCATCCTGCACCAAGCAGCCAGGCGGATGCACGTGTGCTAGCTCACTTAGATACCGTGCGCGGAACTTCGCGTCTCCGCTGTGCGCGGAATCACCGCACGAAATTTTAGATCGCGCGAACGTTGTGAGCCGCCAGCAGCCCCTTCACCCGCACGCGCAGGTCGACCAAGTGCGCGCGCGTTCCGTCGTCGCGCGCGGCCCGGATTGCGCCGTCGAGACGCGCGGCGAGCCGGATCAAGTTGTAGCGCGCGAGCGACTGCGTCTCGCGCGGCAGGTTCAACTGGTCGGCGTACGGCGCCGGCAGCGCGACGATCTCCATCTGCAGGTCGGAGAACCGGCGCTGCAATTCGCGGTGCGTCGGATCGATCGAGGCGCGGCCGAGGTCGTCGTAGACGGCGGCGTTCGTCCAGTTGAAGAGGTCGGCGAGCGTCATCGTGTCGCCGGGCTTGCGCACCTTCAGCTCCTGGTCGGCGATGCGCGCGAGGTTGACCGGCGAGAACAGCTCGGCGATCACGTCGTCCTGCAGTTCGCCGATCACCTCGCGCACCGGAAAGTCCGCGCGCAGCGGGCTGCTGGCGCCCCAGTGCGTGCCGTAGCGCGTCGGCGCGACCGAGTTCAGCAGCTCCGGCGAGAACCGCAAGGCTTTCGAAGAGAGAATGCGGCGGTCGAGCAGCTCGAACGCGCGCCGCTCCTGCGCGCGCGGGATCGCGCGGAACGGCGGCGGCGCGCCGGGCTCGCCGCGGTGCGCGCGCGAGGTGTAGATCCCGCCGACGTAGCGCGCGGCGACCTCCGCGTTGTTCAATTCGTTGTTGAGCACGGTCACCAGCCCCGAGCGCAAGTCTTGGAACGAGCGCGCGTCGCCCGGATAGCTGCGCGTCAGCCGCGACGTCACGTTGTCGTCGACGCGGAACTGCTCGTCGACGTACGCCAGCGGATCGCTCGAGAGGTCGAACGGCTGGATGCGCGGGTCGACCGAGTACGCGGTCGCGTCCTCGTCGGTGCCGTAGGCGTGGCCGGGCTGCGTCGAACGCGCGGCGATCCGCGAGAGCGGGATCGCTTCGTCCGACGAGCTGCGCACGTTCGGGAAGCTGCGGTAGCCGTACTCGATCGCCCAGTAGTCGTACGCGCCGAGGTGCGTCGGGAAGTAGTCGGCCTGCTTCTCGCCCGGCGCCGCGATGTTCGCCGGCGTGTAGTCCATCACCGACGCCGTCGTGCCGTGCGCGCGGGTGAACGCCGGATCGTGCAGCTCCGCGAAGCTGTCGGCGGTCGAGCCTTGGAAGTTGTGGCGCAACCCCAGCGTGTGGCCGACCTCGTGCATCACGGTGCTGAACAGCCACTCCTGCGCGTAGCGCTCGCGGTCGGCCGCGGTCGCGCGCGGGTTCTGCGCGAGCAGCAGCGTTCCGAGCGCCGCCTGCGCGACCGAGTCTTCCTCGTACGAGCACTCTTCGGTGCGCTGCCCGTCCTCGTCGTCGGCGGTGCCGGCGCTCGCGTACGGGTCGAGCAGCGTGCTCGGCTGCGCGTACGCGGAAGCGCGCGCGCGCTGCGCCGGCAGGATGCGGTCGACGTAGCCGCGCTTGATCGAGCGCAGCGACTCGCCGTCGATCACGACCGTCGCGCGGATGATCTGCCCCGTGTCGGGGTCGCTCACGTGCGGGCTGTAGGCGCTGAAGTCGGGCGAGTCCGAGGTGATCCAGCGAACGGTGGTGTAACGCGCGTCGTCCGGGTCGAACGAGGGATCGGTAGGCGGGTCTTTCACCACGATCGCGTTCGGGTGGCCGATCTTCGCGAACGCGTCGTTCCAGGCCAAGATGCCGCGCCGCACGGTGTTGCGGTACTCCGCCGGGATCTCGTTGGTCAGGTAGAACGTGATCGGGCCGTTGTCCAGGTTCCAGCGCTCGATGAAGCGCTCGAACGGCGAGGACGCCGCGTCGTTGCCGTAGCGCTTCCGCGCGGTGATGAAGTAGCCGATGCGGTCGTCCGCGTAGCGCGGGACGAACTTCGGATCGCGCTCCGGCGGCGCGACGACGCTGTAGTGCACGCCGATCGGCACGCCGCGCCCGTCGGGGACCGTGCGCAGCGCGTTCGGCGGCCCGTTGAACGTCAAGTTGACGCTGATCTCGTCGTTGCGCGGAAACGCCTTGGTGGAGACGTAGTACGACTTCGTCGCGTCGACCGCGAACGAGGGGCGCACCGCGAGCACGAGCAAGCCCGGCAGCGTGGTCGGCGTCGCGCCGCGCCCGAGATCCGCGCCGATCCCTTCGAAGTCGGTGAGGAAGAGCGTCGGCGCGACGACGACGTGCTGCTTCGCCGCATCCTCGGCGACGATCGGGGTCGAGAGGATCACGGAGTCGGCGACGCTGATCGCGAGCGAGTTCGCCGCGGCGCTGCCCTTCGCGGCGACGTAGCGCGTGTTCGGCGTGATCCACAGCACGCGCTTGCCGACCAGCTTGAACGTCACTTGGAACGGCTCGTAGACGCGCCCGGCGAACGCGCCGCCGCCGACGCCGCGCTCGATCGACGGCATCACGATGTACGTCTTGTCGAAGTTGTCCGGCCGCAGGTCGAAGTACAGCTCATCGTCCTTGCGAATCAGGTCGATGACGCCGTCGAGATGCGTCGTCGACTTGGTGAAGGTCGCGTACGACTGCGTCGGCACGGTGCCGGCGGCGAACGGAAACGCCGCGGCGGCGCCGCTCGGCATCGGCGAGGCCGCGGCCGGGCGCGGCGCGGCCGACGGTTCGGACGGCGGCGTCGGGGCGAGGGTCGGCGCGGGCGCCGGGCTCGGCGCGACGGTCGCGGCGGCGCGCGGTGCGGCCGTCGCGGCGGGCGCCGCCTCCGTCGGCGTCTGCGCCGTGGCGAGCGAAGCGAGCGACGAGGTGCCGAGCACGACGGCGAACAGGGCGACGAAGGGGCGCCGGATCATCCGCCGTTGTTCGTGCCGCGCGAGGTCCGGCCCGCTATCCTCCCTTCGCCTCCCTACTAGGCCGGGGTCGGTTCGCGCACCGGAGCGCGCCGCTCGCGCACCTGCTGCAGCCACGCTTCCAGCGCGACGCCGGTCATGAAGAAGCGGTCGCCGTGGAGTTGTCCCACCCGCGCTTGCCGCACGGCGAGCCGCCAGCGCTCTCGGTCGGCAATCCCGCGCTCGACCATTTCGGACCGGTCCGTCAGCAGCTCGCACCACGCGCTGCTGCGGCGAATCCCCTCGACGAGTCCCCACGAGCCGCTCGCTTTCGAGCGCCGGCGCAGCACCGCTTCGGGGAGGATGCCGCGCAGCGCACGCCGCTGCAGCACGCGGTCTGCGCCCGGGCGCACCTTGTAGTGCGGCGGCGCGCAGCTCATGAACTCGACCAGCGGCAGATAGAGCAGCGGATGACGCGTGTCGTGCCGGACGCCGCGCTGCGCACGCGTTCCGAGGTTCAAGGCGATGTTCCAGAGCGCGTCGGCGACGAATTGCCGGCTCGGGGTCGCACAGCGCGGCGACAACCGGCCCTCGCAGCGTGTATCGAGCGCCCTTGCGGCGCGGTACTCGCGATCGATCCAGTCCGGCAAGTCTTTCGAAGGGACGCGCCACACCTGTCGTCCGCGAACATGGCGAACGGCCGGGGCGAGCAGCTCGTGCCAGACCGAATGGAGCATCGAGCGTGCGCCGCGACCACCCCATTCCGACACGTCTTGCAGCGCGCGCCAGGGCCGGCCTGTGAACAGCGCGTCGCCGAGGTGAAACGGCATCCCCGCATCGGAGCCGAACACTTCGTCACCGCCGGTGCCCGTGAGCAACACGTCGGCTCCGTGCGAGGCCAGCAGCTCGTCGCGCGCGCGCGCAAGCCGTCCCATGTAGATCGACGGTGTCGGCTCGGCGAAGAATCCCGCTGGTGGCTCGGAAAACGGCAGCAACTCCGAAGCGTCGATCGGGTGAAGCGTGACGTTCCACCGTTCGGCGACCGCTTCCATGAACCGCCGTTCGTCGGCGGGCGGCCAGCGCGAGTAGACGAACGAGACGGCGTCCAGCGCGCGACCCGCGGACGCGGCTGCCGAGACGACCGTCGAGGAGTCGAGCCCGCCGGAGAGCTCGGCGAACACGCGCTCGTCTTCGTCCAACGCGGCCCGCACCGCATCGTGCACGAGCTGGACGATCCGCTCATCGTAGCCTGCGTCGCTCGCCGGTAGCTCCGCATCGGCTTGTGCGAGCGTCCACGCGAAGCGCGAACCGGCGCGCTCGTTCGCCCAGCGCAACACCTCTCCCGGGAGCAGCCGCTGCACCTGCGCATACGGCGTTCGTGCGCCCGGGATCTCGCCGGTGGCGAGAAAGTCGGCGATGTACTCCTCGTCGAGCTGCCGCACACCGAGCGCCTCGACCAGCGTTGTAAGGTGCGTTGCGAAAGTCAGCTCGCCCGACCGCTCCGCGTAGAACAGCGGAACGATTCCGAGCGCGTCGTGGACGAGCAGCGCGGTGTGCGCTGCGACGTCCAAAACGACGGCTGCGTATTCGCCGAGGACGACGCGCGTGAGTGCTTCACCATGACGCCGGTAGGCGCGCGCCAGCAGCTCCTCGGCGGACGCGCCGGGCGCAGCGCCGAAACGCTCCGCGAGCTCGCGGCGATGCGCCAGATGACCGCGAAAGAGAATTCGGCAGCCTTCGAACGCCGCGCCCGCCGGCTGAAGTCCGCCGCGCGAGAGGCTGCCGAAAAAGCCGCTCAAGCCTCGGACGATGTCTCTTCGGGCGGCAGGCCTCTGGGCTTCGTCGCCTCCGACTCGATGTGGTCGTGATCGAACTCTACGACGGACGAGCGCCGCCAGCCGGTGCCGTCGCACGGCGTCCCGTCGCAAATGTTGCCGTTCCGGCCCATCTTGGTCACCGCTTGAACGGCGCCGACGAAGACGATCGTCGGTTCTTCGTACGTCGGGGCGTTACGGATCGGGTCGGCGTCGCGCATCGGGTCCTCCGGTCGGTCGAGTAAGATCAAGAGTTCGAACGCGTCTCGTCGGACGGCACGTCGCGTGGCTTCGTCGCCTCCGACTCAATGTGCTCGTGATCCAGCGAGGCGCCTTTCCGCCAACCGGTTCCGTCGCACGGCGTTCCGTCGCAGAGGTTGCCGGTAAACGTTTGTTTCGTGACGGAACCCACCGCTCCGACGAAGACGATGGACGGCGCGCCGTAGGCCGGTTCGTTCGGATTGCGTTGCTTCAAGATTCCTCTCCGGTTTCGGTTGGTCGTTGTCCCTAGTCTATCCTGTGGCCGGTAGTCTTGCAAGGGGAGTCATACCGGCCCGCACTGGAGAGTCGTCGAGGACCGGGTGGCCGCCGAACTCGACCCAGGCGTGGGCTTGGAACGGAATCCGCGTCACCCCGATCACGTGCGTCGCCGGGATGCCGGCCAGCCGGAGAAAGCGGTAGAGCGCGAGCGAACGCGGCAAGCAGTCGTCGGGAGCATGCCGAGAGATGCTGAAGTTCTCGGCTCGGCGGAAGGCGGCCGCCGCACGCTCCAAGCCGGCGCCGGGCACGGTTAAGGGCAGGCTCGCGCAGCGCTCGTACACCGCCCGGAACCCCTGGCGCGCGAGCGACGCGCGCGTTTCGATCAGGCTGCGCCACGCGAGCGCGGCCAGTAGCAGACCCGAGGACGGCACGACGGCCGGCCGCACCGCCGGCGCACGTCGCAGCACAGGCACCGGCGGCGCCGGAAACTCGAGAAAGCCGCGCGCGACACAATCGGTTACGAAGCGGTCGAAATTGCCGCGCAGCCGCTCCCGTTCGACGCCGAAGCTCGAGGCCAGCTCGACGAGCGCAGACTCGATGTCGGATCGTTCGGTCACGACCGACCACATCGCGCTCGCGACGTCGTCGAGCACGTAGTACGAGGCGCTCGTGAGGTCCAGCACCACCTGCAGCCCGTCGACGTTCGCATACCGGATCGAGCGTCCGGGTCGCGGCAGCGGCGCGTGCAGATCGAGCGTCATGAGATTCGCACTCAGACTCCTTGAACGTAGAGCGTCGCGGCGCGGCCGACGACGTCGGTGAACGTGATGTCGGCGGTCTGCGGATAGGTGCAGCTCGCTGCGGCGCTGACGCTCACCGTGAAGACGTAGTTTCCGGTAGCCGGCGTGACCGTGATGCACGAGCTTCCCGGCGGGTTCGTCACCACGCTGGTCGTGTAGTTGCCCGTGTAGATTCCTTCGGTGACGTGGAACGAGACCGACGTGCCGTGCGTGATGCTCATGCGGCTCGTCGGCGTCGTCGCGCTCGGCCCTTGCCCGAACGGCGCGATCGAGATCGGCTCGGTGATCTCGAACGACGGCGTCCCGCCGGCGCCGCCGCAGCCGCTTGCCGCGAGCAGCGCCAGCGCGCACGCGACGGATCGTACGGTCCGCGGTCTCATGGCAGGCGCTTTGCCGGGGGCCGCGCGCGAATTCCTGTCCTGCGTGCGGCTACTTGGCCGCCGCGCGCAGGCTCCAGCGCTGCGCGTTCGCGCTCTGGGTGACGAGCGTCGGCGAAAAGCCGGCGAGGTCGTCGCGCAGCGCCGAGATCGCGACCGGCGAGCCCAGAAAGTGGATCGGCACGTCGCGCAGCAGCAGCGCCTCGACCCGCGCATACGCGCGCTTTCGCACGCCTTCGTCGTACGAAGAGAGCGCGTCGCGCTGCGCGGCGTCCATCTCGGCGCTGCAGTAGAACGAGTGGTCGTAGCCGTTGGGCGGGCGCTGGTCGCAGGTGAACTGGCCGCTGTCGTCCGGATCCATTCCCGCGTACCAGCCGTACAGCGCGAGATCGTAGCGGCCACGCGGCAGAATTCCGCCTTGCGAGGGCGGCGAGTCGAAGACGTTGCCGAGATACGGATGGATGCGCACGTCGACGCCGAGCGGGCGCAGCTCGCTCTGCAGCGCGACCGCCTCCGCGCGGTGCGTCTGCGAGGCCTGCAGGATCGCGAGCTCGAGCACGAGCGGATGCGAGGGCCCGTAGCCGGCCTGCGCCAGGAGCGCTCGCGCGGCGCGCAGGTCGTGCGCGAGCGGGCGCAGCGAGCGGTCCGCGGCCCACAGGACGGGCGGAAGATCGGCGATCGCGGGCGCGTAGTAGCCGTGCGTGACCTTCTGGCGGAACGCGCGCGCGTCGATCGCGGCGGCGAGCGCGCGCCGCACGCGCAGGTCGCCGGTCGGATGCGAGCGCTGGTTGTTCATCATCACGCCCCAGTACGCGTTGAGCGGCGAGATCGCGAGGCGCACGTGCGGGATCGCGCGCGCTTGCGCGGCGGCATTCGCCGAGAGCACGATCACCGCGTCGAGGTCACCGCTGCGCAGCCCGACGAGCTGCGTGTTCTCGTCGGGGATGAAGCGCACGACGATCCCCGCGAGCGCCGGTTTGCCGCCCCAGTACGCCTCGTTCGCGGCGAGCTCGAGGTGGTCGCCGCGCGCCCAGCGCACGAGCCGGAACGGTCCGGTCCCGATCGCTTCGCCGTTGAGCCGGTTCTGCGCCAGCGGTTCGCCGCGCAGCACGTGCGCGGGGGCTAGATAGTACGGCTCGTCGCTTTCCGCGAAGACGGTGCCGACGAACGGCGCGAAGCGGTGCTTCAGGCGAAAGCGGACGGTGAGCGGATCGGGCGTCTCGACGCGCGCGACGGCGTCGTAGCCGTGCCGCGTTTGCACCAGGCTGCGCGGATCCATCACCGCCCGGAACGACGCCGCGACGTCGGCGCTCGTGAACGGCGCGCCGTCGTGCCAGCGCACGCCGTGCCGCAGATGGTACGTGATCGTGCGGCCGTCACGCGCGATCCCGCCGTTCGCGAGGGTCGGGACAACCGCCGCCAGCACCGGCACGTCGACGCCGCGCTCGTCCGTCGCGACCAGCGGGTCCATCACGAGCGACTGCAGCTCGGCTTCGACCTGCAGCGTGGTGAGAGATCGGAAGAGCGTCGTGTAG
>JAFAKB010000006.1 GCA_019235885.1 Candidatus Eremiobacterota bacterium
CGCGTTGAGCCGCTCACGCTCGCGATCGCTTACCATCTCGAGCGTCAGCTCGTCGTGGTTGCGCAGGAAAACGGCCCACTGACAGTTCTCGGGGATCGGCGGCGTCTGCCGCAGGATGTCGTAGACGGGATAGCGGTCCGCGTCGGCAACGGCCATGAACAGCCGCGGCATCAGCGGGAAGTGAAAGCACATGTGGCACTCGTCGCCGTCGCCGAAATAGGCGTTGAGATCTTCGGGCCACTGGTTCGCTTCCGCCAGGAAGATGCGATCCGGATATTCTTTCTCGAGCACGGCGCGCAGGATCTTGATCACCGCTTGCGTCTCGGGAAGGTTTTCGTTGTTCGTCCCCTCGCGCTCGCAGAGATACGGGACGGCGTCGAGGCGGAACCCGTCGACGCCGATCTGCGACCAGAAGCGCATGACGTCGACGATCGCGCCGAGCACCTCGGGGTTGTCGAAGTTGAGGTCGGGCTGATGCGCGAAAAAGCGGTGCCAGTAGTACTGTCCCGCGACCGGATCCCAAGCCCAGTTCGAGTGCTCCGTGTCCGTGAAGATGATCCGCGTGCCGCGGTACTTCTTGTCGTCGTCCGACCAGACGTACCAGTTGCGTTCCGGTGAGCCGCGCGGCGCGTGGCGCGCGTGCACGAACCACGGATGCTGAGCGGACGTGTGGTTGACGACGAGCTCGGCAAGGACGCGAATCCCCCGCGCATGCGCTGCGTCGACCAGCGTGCGCACGTCCTCCAGCGACCCGTACGAGGGGTGCACGCCGGTGTAGTCCGCGATGTCGTAGCCGTCGTCGCGCAGCGGCGAGGGGAAGAACGGGAGCAGCCACAGCGCCGTCACGCCGAGCTCCGCGAGATAGTCCAACCGTGCGGTCAGCCCGCGCAGATCGCCGATCCCGTCGCCGTTCGAGTCCTGGTAAGCCTTGACGTGCGTCTGGTAGACGACCGCGTCGCGATACCAGAGCCGGTCCGATTCCACGACCGGCGTTTACGCCGCTTCGGCGAGGCGGCCTGCGGTGAGCGGTGCCGCGATCTCTTCGAGCGACTTCCGCTCCGCGTCGATCCCGAGGACCACCTCGGTGAGCCCGCCGGCAATCATCAGCGCCGCGCCGATCCCCCACGCGAGCGCCAGCATCCGCGCGTCCTTCGTCCCGATCAGCGCGCCGAAGACCGGCGGCGCGACCGCACCGCCGATCAGCGTCCCGACCGCGTAGACGAACGCGATCGCGGTCGCGCGCGTCTCGAGCGGGAAGATCTCGCTGACCGTGAGGTACGCCGCGCTCGCGCCGGCGCTGGCGAAGAAGAACATCACGCACCACAGGATCGTCAGGGTCAGCGCGCTCAGCGCGTGGTCCAGGAACAGCACGATGCTCAGCACCATCAGCGCGCCGCTGACGATGTAGCAGCCTGCGATCATCTTCTTGCGGCCGAGCGCGTCGAAAAAGTGGCCGAGGACGAGGGCGCCGAGGAAGTTGCCGATCGCGAACGGGAAGATGTAGAGCCCGACGTCGCCCGGCTTCACACCGAAGAACGTGGTGAGCTGCAGGCCTTGGTTGAAGAAGACGGCGTTGTACAGGAACGCCTGCGTGATCATCAGGACGAGCACCAGCACCGTGCGCCGCGGATACGTGCGGATCAGCGTCTCGATCGTCGCGAGGAATCCCGTCTTCCGCGAGACGTCGAACGTGAGGTGCTTGTGCTTCACCGGCGGAAGCTCGCGACGGCTCTCGGCGCGTACCTCGTCCTCGATCATGCCGATGATGCTCTCGGCCTCGTCATGGCGGCCGTGGGTGAGGAGCCAGCGCGGGCTTTCCGGGAGGCTCTTGCGCAGGAACAGCACCATGATCGCAAGTACCGCGCCGAACGCGAACGCGAGCCGCCATCCGAGCGAGGGCGGGAAGAAGCGCCCGTTCAGCAGCGGGATCGAGATCAGCGCGCCGACCAGCGTCCCGATCCACCACGAACCGTTGATTGCGATGTCGGCCGTGCCGCGGCGGTGCGAGGGGATCAGCTCGTCGATCGCCGAGTTCACCGCGCTGTACTCGCCGCCGATCCCCATCCCGGCCAGCATTCGGAAGACCGCAAAGCTCGTGAAGTCCCACGCGAACGCGGTCAGCGTCGTGCAGAGCAGATACCACGCCAGCGTGACGAGGAAGAGCCGCTTGCGCCCGAATTTGTCGGTGAGATAGCCGAATCCGAGCGCGCCGATCACCGCGCCGACCAGATACGCGGTCGCCGCTAGCCCGGTCTGGACGTCGGTGAAGTTCAGCCCGTTCTTCGAGGCCAGCGTCGGGTTGATCGAGCCGACGATCGTGACCTCGAGACCGTCGAGAATCCAGGTGATTCCGAGGCCGATCACGACCATCCAATGCCACTTCGCCCACGGCAGGCGGTCGAGGCGGAACGGGATGTCCGTGGTGATCTGCTGCGCGGCGTTGGCGGCCAAACGTCCTCCGGCGGCTGGCGAGCGGGCGACGGTATGAGGTACCCGAGCCGAAAGCGTGGGAAACCGCTGAACGTGCGAACCACGGCGGCGGCCCTCGTCCCGATCTACGGCATCACCCTGATCGACGTGCTCGGCACGATGATCATGGTCCCGCTGCTCCCGTACCTGGCGCAGCGCTACGGCGCGAACGGGCTGACGGTCGGAACCGTGCTCACGACCTCCGCGGTCGCCGGCGTGATCGCGGCGCCGCTCTGGGGAAGCGTGAGCGACAAGCTCGGCCGCAAGCGGATCGTGCTGATCGCGCAGTGCGTCTCGCTCGCCGGCTATGTTTTGCTTGCGCTGGCGCAGTCGATGACGACGATCTTCGTGGCGCGCGCGATCGCCGGCTTCGGCGCGGGCGGGATCGGCGTGACGCAGTCGTACATCGCCGACGTCACCGCGGAGCAGGACCGCGACCGCGCCTACGCGATGTTCGGCGCGGTCTTCGGAATCGGGATCGTGCTCGGCCCGGTGCTCGGCGGATCGTTGATCCGGTACGGTTTCGCGGCGCCGTTCGCCGCCGCCGCGCTGATCGAAGCGATCACGATCGCGCTGACGCTGCGCCTGCTGCCGAACGTGCGGCCGGCGTCGAAAGCGGCCAGCTTTCGCGAGGCGGCGCGCGTCGTCGCGCGCGATCCTGGCGTGCGCAGCTTGGTCGTTCGGCACCTGCTGTTCATCTTCGCGGTGACGTACTTCTTCACGGTCTTCTCGCTGTTTCTCAAGCGCGAGCTCGACATCGGGCCGGCGGTCTCGAGCGGGCTGCTTGCCGGCGCCGGGCTCATCGGCGGCATCTCGCTGCTCGCGCTGGTCGGACCGCTCGCGCGGCGCTTCGGTGAATGGGCGGTCGCCGAAGGCGGCTTCGTGCTGCTGGTGCTTGCATACACCGCGCTCGCCTTCGTGCACCAGCTGTGGGCGTTCGGCGCCGCGCTCGGCGTCTGGGCGATCGGCGCGGCGAGCATCGAGCCGACGCTGACGGCGCTGCTCTCGAAGCGCGCGCCGGCGAACGAGCGCGGCGCGATCATGGGCTTCAACGATGCCGCGAACAACCTCGCGCTGATCGTCGCCCCGGTGCTGGGCGGCGCGGCGATCGACGCGAACCCGCACCTGGTCGGAATCGTCCCGGCCTGCGTGGCGGCGCTCGCGTTCGGGATCGGCGTGCTGCGCCGGAGCGAAGACACCGGGAACGCGCGCCGGTAAGGCGGCTTACAGCGCGGGCGGGTCCGCGGCAGTATCGTATGGCTACACCGCCATACGTGCTCGAAAAGGATCGTTCATGAAAAGAATCGTGCTCGCCGCGGCCGCCGCCGTGGCGCTCTTCGGCGCCCCTGCGCTCGCGATGGACTCGATGATGGGCCACAACGCGATGGACGCGACGATGCTCTGCCGCCCCGCCGCCGCCGGCGAGAAGCCGACCGCGATGATGGGCGCCAAAGGGATCGTCTGCAAACCGACCTCCTCGATGATGAAGGGCGGCCACATGGGCCCCGACACCAAGGGAATGAGCGCCGCGCAGACCGACGCCGCCTGGCGCAAGTGGATCGAGGACGCGATGCTGATCCAATCGGCCGGAACCCCCGGCGGCAACGGCTAGCGTTCGGCGCGGCGCACCGGCGGCGCAGAAGGGTCTTGGACGCGCCAAGATAACCTGAACGCGCCGCCGCCCGCTTTTGAGGAGTGCATGCGCCGCTTGCTTTCGTTCGTGGCCGCCGCCACGCTCGTCTTTTCGTGTCTTTCTTCGTCCGCGTTCGCCGACGAAGGGATGTGGACGTTCGACAACTTCCCGTCGGCGAAGGTCAAGCAGGCGTACGGCTTCGCGCCCTCGCGGCAGTGGCTCGACCACGTGCGGCTGGCCTCGCTGCGCGCGCCGGGCTGCAGCGCGTCGTTCGTCTCGCCCGACGGGCTGGTGATGACGAACCACCACTGCGTGGTGAACTGCCTCGCGCAGCTCTCGTCGGCGCAGAAGAACTACGCCGAGAGCGGGTTCTACGCGCAGCGCCGTGAGGACGAGATCCGCTGCCCGAACTTCGAGCTGTACCAGCTCGTCGGGATCGGCGACGTCACGAAGACCGTTCAGGGCGCGATAGCCGGAAAGACCGGCGCGGCTGCCAACGTGGCGTTGCGCGAGGTCACGCTGCGCGAGGAGCAGTCGTGCGGCAGCGATCCGTCGGTGCGCTGCCAGGTCGTCCCGCTCTACCACGGCGGCATCTACGATCTCTATCGCTACAAGCGCTACGACGACGTGCGGCTCGCGTTCGCGCCGGAGTTCTCGGTCGCGCAGTTCGGCGGCGATCCCGACAACTTCAACTTCCCGCGCTTCGACTACGACATGTCGCTGGTCCGCGCGTACGAGAACGGGAAGCCGGCCGCGAGCCCCGACTACTTTTCGTGGAGCGCCAACGGTTCCACCATCGGAGAGCTCGTCTTCGTGCCGGGGAATCCGGGCGGGACGTCGCGCGAGCTTACGACCGCCGAGCTCGCGTACGAGCGCGACTACGCCTTGCCGGCCGCAGTCGCGCAGAGCGAGGAGCTGCGCGGCATCCTCGAAGAGTTCATGCGGCGCGGCGCGGAGCAGCGTCGCGAGGCGAACGAACGGCTCTTTCTGCTCGAGAACGGGATCAAAGTGCAGCGCGGTCGCCGGCTCGCGCTGGTCGATCCGGCGTTCTTCGGCACGAAAGTCCGTGACGAGAAGAAGCTGCGCGCCGCGGTTGCGGCCAAGCCGGCGCTGCGGCAGTACGCCTCGGCGTGGACCGAGATCGAGCGGCTGCAGCCGTTGCGGCAGAGCATTGCGCGGCGCGCCGCCGCCGCAACCGCCGCGACGCCGGGGCTGCTCGGCATCGCGGTGACGCTCGTGCGCGCGGCCGACGAGCGGACGAAGCCGAACGCGCAGCGGCTGCCGGAGTTCACCGATCTCAACTTGCCGCGGTTGCAGCGCGCGCTGCTCACGCCGGCGCCGCACTATCCCGACCTCGACGAAATCGACCTCGCGTTCCGCTTGTCGAAGCTGCGCGAGACGCTCGGCACGGACGATCCGCTGGTGAAGGCATTTCTCGGCACGGCGTCGCCCGATGAGCTTGCGCACCGGCTGGTGAGCGAGACGAAGCTCGGCGATCCGGCTGTCCGCAAGTCGCTCTACGACGGCGGCAAAGACGCGATTGCGGCGTCGACCGATCCGATGATCGTCATGGCGCGCAATCTCGATCCGCAGCTGCGCGCGCTGCGCAAGGATGTCGAGGACCGCATCACCGCACCCTCACGCGCGGCCGCCGAGCGGATCGCGAAGGCGCGCTTCGCGGTCTACGGCACGAAGCTCGATCCCGACGCGACGTTCACGCTGCGCCTGAGCTACGGGACGGTGAAGGGCTTCCCGAACGAGTCGAACGTGGAGGTCCCGCCGTACACCACGATCGGCGGGCTGTTCGAGCGCGCGACCGGTGCCGATCCGTACGTTCTCCCGAAGAGCTGGCTCGACGCCAAGTCATTGCTGAACCTCTCGACACCGATGAATCTGACGACGACCAACGACATCATCGGCGGAAACTCGGGAAGCCCGCTGATCGACCAGCGCGGCCAGATCGTCGGGCTGGCCTTCGACGGGAACATCTACTCGCTCGGCGGCGACTACGGCTACGACCCGGTCCGCAACCGCATGATCGCCGTCGACAGCCGCGCGATGCTCGAGGCGCTCACGAAGGTGTACCACGCCGACCGGCTCGTCGCCGAAATCACCGCGGCGCGCGGTCGCTAACCGACGCGCCGCTAGCGTTTCTTGCCGGCCGCGGCCGGACCGAGATACAGCTCGTACGCAGCGTACGCGTGGAACGTTCCGGGTCCGGCGACGTCGCGCCCGAACGACGCGAGCAGCGCGTGGTTCTGGCCCCGATCGGCGGTGAAGCCGACGGCGACGCCCGTCGACGCCGTGCCGCGGATGGTGTCGGGCGACTGGTGGTACACCTCGGCACCGACGTTGAACCCCTCGCGCACTTCGTGCGTCGCGGCGAATCCCGTGAAGGTGTAATCGCGGTTACCCGGCCCCGGATTGCGCCAGACGCCGCCCCCGCCGAAGTACGTCCATGCGCCGTTCGTCTTCTGCAGCCAGATCGGCAGGAAGACCTTCGGCGCGCCTCCGCCGAGCCCGAGCGCCGCATTGCCGGTCGGAAGCACGAGCGCGGGATAGAAGGACGCTTGTGGGCGCCCTGGGCGCTCTTGCACGAACCGAACTTTTAACGCCACTTCGGCATCGCCGAACCCCGCACGAAACGGCGTCGCAGCGCTCTGCGTGGCCGCGAACGGCGCCGTGACCGAGAACTGCACGTTCGGCATGAGTCCGTAGTTGAGCTCGACGGAGGGCAGCGATGCGTTGATCGCGTGCGACGCGTCGCGGTCGTACGACGTGAACACGTAGATCTCGTAGTGCCGAAACGCGGTCGGTTCCGGGTCGTCCGTCTCGTACGGCGGGCCGGCGACGGCAGGCATGGCGGCGGTCGCCACGAGTACCGAAGCGGCCAGCGCACCGAGCAGCGATCGAGGAGTCACGCAGCCCGGTGTACCGCATTCGTCTGAGAATCAGACGCGCACCGAGCCGCGATAGGTCACCGTCCGTCCCGAGCGCGTGCGCGCGGTGTAGGTCACGCCGTATGTACCGGGCGCAAACGGCTGGTCGCTGCGGCGCACGTACTGATAGCCGAGGCGCATCGACTCGTTCAGCTTGGCGGAGAAAATGCGGCCGGCCGGTCCGCGCACGCGCAGCGCTGTGATCGTGAGCGCGTCGGAGGCGTGCGTCACGAAGATGAGGTGCTGCGCGCCGCCGGCGCCGTGCCGCACGGCGTCGGTGATGGTGAACTGCGGCGCGCCGGAATCGTCGGACTGCAGCGGCGTCGCGCGCGGCGGAAACCGGAGGGACGGCGGCGGCGCGGGAAACGCGATCGCCGCGTAGTTCTGCGAGGCGAAGAACGCATCGTAGTCCCACCAGATCCGCCCGTTCCGCCCGGGATCGGAAGCAGGGCCCGCATTCCATTCGGTGCCGAAGCTGTTCTGCACGAGGAACGCGCCCGCCGAACCGTGCGCGTCGTCGAAACCGACGATCACTTGACCGTGGCCGGACGGCTTGTTGAACCCGCTCGGCGCGACGAAGACGCCGGAGGTCAGCGGCGGCGCCGGAACGGCATACTGTTTGGCGACGAGCCCGGTGAACGCGATCGCGTGACCGCAGCGGAGCAGGTCCTTGAACTGCGGCAGGTAGGTCGATTTCTGATTCAGGATCTTCGGGAAGACCTTGTAGCTGCCGATCATCAAGCGCGCCTCACCGGGCCAAATGCGCGCGACGTCGAGGCCGTTGATGTACCGGCACTCAGCGCGGACGCTCGCATAGTCGCCCGGGTCGTACGGCACTTGCGCGGTACTCGGCGCCCCGTCGGCGACGAGCCGGTCGAGATACGGCTTCGCGCCGGAGCCTTTCGGGCAGACGCGCGCGTCGCGCTCGGTGATGTGATGTTCCCATTGGTAGAGCCACGCCGCGCTCGGCTGGTTGGCCGGATCGGCCGCGGACCATTTCACGGACCCGTCCACGTTGCGCGCGGCGGTATATGCGCCGAGGCAGTATCCGAACGACTGCGCCTCGCACGAACCCGGCGAACCGACGTGGCCGGCGATGCCCTGCGTCGAGATCGACGGCAGGTTTGTGAGGATCACGGCCGCGGCGTCCGGCGCGACGCCGAGCGTCGTCGCGAGCACGGTGCCGGCCAGTGCGCGCGGCGAGAGCGGCGGCAGGACGCCGCTGACGTCCCGCGTCCCGATTTCCGCTCCCCAGCGCCCGAGCTCGGGATCCGTGAAGCGTGGCCCGCGCGCGAGGGCCGCCGCCGACGACGATGCGGCGAGCGCGCCCGACGCCGCAATGAGAAACGAGCCTCGGTTCATTGGAGCCCTCCGAGCCGGTGACGCCCGCCGCCTCGATGATCGCTCGCCGCGGCGGGCTCCGTCAAGGGGCAATCCGAGGCGCCGTGCGCGCCGTTCTCATCACCGACCGCTCCGCTTGCGGGGGCGTGACCTGGTAAAGGAAGATGCGATGAAAAAGACGATTCTCGCCGCAGCGTTCGCGTCGGTGGCGCTTCTCGCCGTACCGGCGATCGCGAAGCACAGCGCGATGGAAGCACAGTGGATGTGCCGCCCCGTGATGGCGGGAGAGAAGCCGACCGCGATGATGGGCGGCAAGGGGATCTACTGCAAGAACATGCCGGCGATGACAAGCAGCATGGGTCCGAAGATGAAGCCCGGGATGACGGCGGAGCAGATGGACGCGGCCTGGCGGGCGTGGCTCGAGCAGGCGATGTTGATCCAGTCGGCTAGCGGAACGAGCGGCGGCAACGGCTGATCCGCCGCCGCCGGGAAATCTGCGCCGCGCCTAGAGAAGCACGCGGCGCAGGTCGGCGAGCGCGTTCTTCAGCTCGACGCAGAAGCGGGCCGCGTTCGCGCCGTCGATCACGCGGTGGTCGTACGAGAACGAGAGCGGCTGGATCAAGCGCGGGACGAACTCCTTGCCGCTCCACACCGGACGCGTCTCGGCTTTGCAGGCGCCGAGGATCGCGACCTCGGGCGCGTTGATGATCGGCGTGAAGTACGTGCCGCCGATCGAGCCGAGCGAGGAGATCGTGAACGTCGCGCCGCTGATGTCGGCGGGGCCGAGCTTGCCCTCACGCGCCTTCGTCGCGAGCTCCGCGGTCTCGCGCGCAAGCTCGACCAGGCCTTTCTTGTCGACGTCCTTGACGACGGGGACGACGAGCCCTTGCGGCGTGTCGGCGGCGAACCCCAGATTGTAGTACTTCTTGAGGACGAGCTCGTCGCCGTCGAGCGAGGCGTTGACTTGCGGATAGCGCTTGAGCGCGGCGACCGCGGCCTTCATCAGGAATGCCAGCATCGTCACCTTGACGTCCTTGCGCTCGGCGTTGATCTCTTTCCGGAACGCTTCGAGTTCCGTAACGTCCGCGTCGTCGTTTTGCGTGACGTGCGGGATCATCACCCAGTTGCGCGCCAGCACCGGGCCGCTGATCTTTTGAATGCGCGTCAGCGCGACGCGCTCGACCGGTCCGAACTTCGCAAAGTCGACCTTCGGCCACGGCGGCAAGTTCAGGCCGAAACCGCTCGGTGCGGCCTGCGCGCCGGTGCTCGCCGGCGGCGCCACCAGCGCGCTCTTCACGTACCCCTGCACGTCGTCGCGCGTGATGCGCCCGTTCGGACCGCTCCCGCGCACCCGCGCCAGATCGACGCCGAGCTCGCGCGCGAACCGCCGAATCGCGGGCGAGGCATGAATCGGACCCCCCGGCGCTGCGTGCGCGGCGCTCTCCGCCGGTGCACTTGATGCGCCGTTCGCCGAAATCGCCGGCGGTTGTTCCGGCGCTGCGGTCGCGACCGGCGTCCGCGTGGCGGTGGACGGCAGCGCGTCGTTCAGCACCGGGGGCGGCGGCGGCGCGGCCTCTTCCTCCGCTGCGCCGGCGTCGGCTGCGGCGATCCCGGCGACGTCCTTCGCGGTCGGTGGCGCGGGGAGGTCCTTCTCCGGCGGCTGCGCGACGGCGTCGGCGGACTCCAGCGTGATCAACACGCTGCCCTGCGAGACTTTGTCGCCGACTTTCACCTTGACGTCTTTCACGACGCCGGCGCTCTCGGCCGGGACTTCCATCGTCGCCTTGTCGGACTCGAGCGTCACCAGCGGCGCGTCCTTCGCGACCGTCTCGCCGGGCTGCACCAGCACCTCGATCACCGGGACGTCGCTGAACCCGCCGATGTCGGGAACTTTCAACTCCACTTGTGCCATGCGGCGCTAGACCGTCGTCGGCTCGGGCTTCGAGGGGTCGATGCCGTACTTCGCGATCGCCTCGCGCACTCTCGCAGGTTCGAGCATGCCCGCGCCCGCAAGCGATTTCAGTGCGGCGAGCGCGATCCAGCGGCGGTCGACCTCGAAGAAGTCGCGCAGTTTCGTGCGCGTGTCGCTGCGCCCGAAGCCGTCGGTGCCGAGCGCGTGGAACGGCCGCTCGACGAACGGCCTGATCTGCTCGGCGAACGTCTTCACGTAGTCGGTCGCGGCGATCACCGGGCCGTCGTGGCCGTCGAACAGCTCCGCGACGTACGGCCGCTTCGGCGTCTCCTCGGGATGCAGCATGTTCCAGCGCGCGACCGCCTCGCCGTCGCGGTGAAGCAGCGTGAAGCTCGTCGCGCTCCACACGTCCGCGATCACCCCGAAATCCTCCCGCAGCAAGTCCGCCGCCGCAAGCACCTCGCGCAAGATCGCACCGCTCCCCATCAGCTGCACCCGCGGTTGATCGTTCTTTACGGGACCGCCGTCGCGCAAAAGGTACATCCCGCGCAAGATGCCGTCTTCCGCGCCGGCCGGCAGCGCGGGGTGCTGGTAGTTCTCGTTCAGCAGCGTGATGTAGTAGTAGACGTCTTCCTGTTCGGCGAGCATCCGGCGGACGCCGTCCTGCACGATCATCGCGACCTCGTACGAATAGGTCGGGTCGTAGGGGACGCAGTTCGGCACCGCCGCGGCCATCAGGTGGGAGTGGCCGTCCTCGTGCTGCAAGCCTTCGCCGTTGAGCGTCGTGCGGCCCGAGGTTCCGCCGAGCAGAAAACCGCGCGTGCGCATGTCGCCCGCCGCCCAGTTGAAGTCGCCGGTGCGCTGAAAGCCGAACATCGAGTAGAAGATGTAGAACGGCAGCGTCTGCACGCCGTGCGCCGAGTACGCCGTCCCGGCGGCGATCCACGAGCACATCGCGCCGGCTTCGTCGATCCCTTCCTGCAGAATCTGGCCGGCCTTGTCCTCGCGGTACCACATCAGTTGGTCCGCGTCTTGCGGGCGGTAGAGCTGGCCTTCGAGCGAGTAGATCCCGAGCTGGCGGAACATCCCTTCCATCCCGAAGGTGCGCGACTCGTCGGCGACGATCGGCACGACGCGCGGGCCGACCGCCTTGTCGCGCAAGATCGTCGAAAGCGTGCGCACGAACGCCATCGTCGTCGAGATCTCGCGCTCGCCGGTCGACTCCAGCAGCGCCGAGAACGCCGTTCGCTCCGGAACCTTCAGCGGTGCTTCGACGTTGCGGCGGCGCGTCGGCACCGAGCCGAGCTTGCCGACCCGCTCCCGCAGGTATTCGGCCTCGCGCGAGTCCGGCGCGGGCTTGATGAACGGAACGTTCTCCAAGTCGCGGTCGGAGATCGGGATCGAGAAGCGGTCGCGGAAGGCGCGCAGCTGCTCGACCATCAGTTTCTTCTGCTGGTGCGCGATGTTCATCCCTTCGCCGGCCGATCCGAGGCCGTAGCCCTTGATCGTCTTCGCGAGGATCACCGTGGGCGCGCCCTTGTGTTCCGCAGCTGCTTTGTACGCCGCGTAGACTTTGTAGGGGTCGTGGCCGCCGCGGTTGAGCGCCCATACCTCCTCGTCGCTCATGCGCTCGACGAGCGCCAGCGTCTCGGGATAGCGGCCGAAGAAGTGATCGCGCACGTACTTGCCGTCGCGCGATTTGAACGTCTGGTAGTCGCCGTCGAGCGTCTCGCCCATCAGCTTCACGAGCATGCCGGTGTGGTCGGCGGCGAGCAGCGGATCCCAGCGCGTCCCCCAGATCACCTTGATCACGTTCCAGCCCGCGCCGCGGAAGACGCCTTCCAGCTCTTGGATGATCTTGCCGTTGCCGCGCACCGGGCCGTCGAGCCGCTGCAGGTTGCAGTTCACGACGAAGATCAAGTTGTCGAGCCGCTCGCGCGCCGCCATCGACAGTCCCGCGAGCGACTCGGGCTCGTCGATCTCGCCGTCGCCCAGGAACGCCCACACTTTGCGATCTGACGGCTGCGCGAGCCCGCGGTGCTCCAGGTAGCGCAGGTAGCGCGCTTGGTACACGGCCTGCAGCGGCCCGAGCCCCATCGAGACGGTGGCGAACTGCCAGAAGTCCGGCATCAGCCACGGGTGCGGGGACGACGGGAGTCCTTTGCGGTCGACCTCGCGCCGGAAGTTCTCGAGCTGTTCTTCGGTGATGCGGCCTTCGAGAAACGCGCGCGCGTAGATGCCGGGCGAGGAATGGCCTTGGAAGTAGACGAGGTCGCCGCCGTTCGCGTACTGCGGGCCGCGCCAGAAGTGGTTGAAGCCGATGTCGTACAGCGTCGCCGCCGACGAGAACGTCGCGACGTGTCCGCCGAGCTCGCTGTGGTCTTTCTGCGCGCGCACGACCATCGCCATCGCGTTCCAGCGGATGAAGTGGCGCAGCCGCTCCTCGATCTCGTGATCGCCCGGGAAGTGCGCCTGCTGGTCGGCCGCGATGGTGTTCACGTACGGCGTCGTCTGCGCCGCCGGCGTGCGCACGCCGCGCGTCGCGGCGCGCTCGACGATCGCCCGCACCAGCTCGCTGGCGCGCGCGCGCCCCTCGGCCTCGATCACCCCGTCGAGCGCGTCGAGCCACTCGCGCGTCTCCTGCGGGTCGGGCTGGGCGCCGGCTTTCGCCGCGGCGGTGCCGTCGGTCGCGAGGGCGCTTTGGATGGGCGTGTCGATCATGGCAGTCTTTCGCGGGGACGAAAAGGCACGGTCCGGTCCGCCCCATGATAACGCGCGGCGGCGGCGGCGCGGCTCCGCCATTCCCGCCGGCGTCCCATCCAATCCAGCGGAAATTCGGGACTTGGACGGGGAATTGGACGGCTAAGCGTCGGAATGGACGGCATGCGGACCGGCGCCTCGGAGCTTTCGGTCGACCTCGACCGCCGCAGCATCGTCCCGATCTACCGCCAGATCTACGAGAAGCTGCGCGAGGGGATCCTGGCCGGCGCGCTCCCCGAAGGGACGCGCCTGCCACCGGAGCGGACCCTGGCCGAGCGGCTCGACGTCAACCGCTCGACGGTCGTCCATGCCTACCGCGACCTCGCCGCCGACGGCCTGATCGAGCAGCGCGTCGGCTCGGGCTCGCGGGTCGCTTCGCTCGACGGCGGCCGGCCCGACCGCGCGTCCGGCGTGCCGTGGTGGGTGACGCTCCCGCCCTGGCGGGTCGGCCAGTTTCCCGCGGTCCTCGGGGAGCTCGCCGCCAGCGAGCACGGCGAGCTGATCGGCTTCGTGCAAGGCGTTCCGCCGGCCGAACCCTCGCCGCTCGCCGACCTCGCGCGCTCGTTCGCGCGCGCCGGTGGCGACGTGAACTTCGTGCTGACGTACGGCGACAGCGAAGGCTATGCGCCGCTGCGCGAAGCGATCGCGGCGCGAATGCGCGCGCGCGGCTGCAGCGTCGGCGTGCGCGACGTGCTGATGCTGACGGGTTCCACCCAGGGCATTACGCTGGTGGCACAATCGTTGGCGGAACCCGGCGATGAGATCGTGTGCGAGGCGCCGACCTATCCGGGCGCGCTGCAGATCTTCCAGATCGCCGGCTTGCGCGCGATCACCGTCCCGGTCGACGAGGACGGGATGCGCGTCGACCACGTCGAGGCGATCCTGCGCACGCGGCGGCCGCGCTTCATCTACACGATGCCGGCGATGCACAACCCGACCGGCGTGACGATGAACGCCGACCGGCGCGACCGCCTGGTGACGCTCGCGAAGCGCCACGGGGTCCCGCTCGTCGAAGACGACCCGTACGGCGAGCTCGCCGATCCGCCGGCGCCGCCGCTGCTCGCGCGCGACGCGGAGTACGTCATCTACATCTCCTCGTTCTCGAAGACGATCGCGCCCTCGCTGCGCCTCGGCTGGCTGGTCGCGCCGCGCACGATCTACGAGCGCTTGCTGCTGCGGAAGCAGTCGATCGACATGGCATCGTCGATGTACATCCAGGCCGGCGTGCGCGGCTATCTCGAAAGCGACTACGACGCGCACCTGGTCGCGCTGCGCGCGGAGCTGGCGCAGCGGCGCGCGCTCGCGTACGCCGCGATCGAGCGCTGGTGGCCGCCCGCGATGCGCGCCGCGCGCGGCGGCGACGGTTACTACCTGTGGGCGACCGCGCCGCGCGAGTCGCGCGCGCGCGCGCTGCTGGCGAACTCCGAGCGGCGCGGCGCGTCGTTTTTGTTCGGCGAAGCGTTCTTCGCCCAGTCGGGCGGCGACCACAACTTCCGCCTCGCGCTGACGCCGGTTCCCCGTGACGCGATCGCGGAGGGGATTCGGCGCATCGGGGAGGCCGCGCGCTGAAGTCACCTGCCGTCATCCCGAGCTCGTCGAAGGACGAGCGGTTCCCGTCCGCGCGGCTGCTCGCGTGGTATGCACGGCACGGGCGCACGCACCTGCCGTGGCGCGCGACGCGCGATCCGTACCGCATCATCGTCAGTGAGACGATGCTCCAGCAGACGCAGGTCGAGCGCGTGATCCCGCTCTACGAATCGTTTCTCGCGCGCTTTCCGGACTTCGCCGCGCTCGCCGCGGCCGACGCCGGTGACGTCGTGCGCGCGTGGCGCGGGCTGGGCTACAACAGCCGCGCCGTTCGGCTGCACGCGCTCGCGCGCGCGGTCGGCGAGCGTCACGGCGGCGTCTTGCCGTCGGACGCGCAGGCATTGCTCGCGCTGCCCGGGATCGGCGCCTATACGGCGGCCGCGCTGCGCGCCTTCGCATTCGAGCACGACGACGCGGCGGCCGACGTCAATCTGCGGCGCGTCGCACACCGCGTCGCGTACGGCGTCGAGCATCCGCCGGCTGCGAGCGATCGCGAGCTCGACGCGCTTCTGCGCGACGCGGTCCCCGCAGGCGATGCGCACGACTGGAACTCGGCGCTGATGGATTTGGGCGCAACGCTCTGCACCGCGCGCGCGCCCAAGTGCTTGGTCTGTCCGCTACGCGAAACGTGCGCCGCGGCGCCGGTCGACCCAGCGCAGCTCTCCGAGCTTGCGCGCGCGCACGCGCGGCGAAAGCCGCCGCAAAGCGCGCTGCCGTTCGAGCGGACCACGCGCTTTTTGCGCGGCCGCATCATCGATCGCTTGCGCGATGCGCCGCCGCTTGCGTTCGTCGCGCTCGCAACGCTGACCGAGCAACTGCGCGGCGACGTCGCCGTCGACCGGCTGGTTGAAATACCCGTCGTACTGGACGCGCTCGAACGCGACGGCATCGTGACGCGCGACACGCGCGGCGTACGTCTACGCTGATTCTAACGTTTACCTGAGAGCGTCGCGCGGTACGACGCTTGCGACATGAAACTCACGCGTTTTGCCGCGCTTGTCGCGGTTCCAGCCACGCTTGCGCTCGCGGCATGCGGCGGCGGTACTTCGGGCGTCATCGGTAACGGCGCCGGTACCGCGGGACAACAAGCAAACCTTCGCTTCGTTCACGGCGATCCGAATCTCGGCCCCGTCGACGTCTACGTCCAGGCGTCGGGTGCCGCCGCACCGTCGAGCGCAACGATCGCCTCGCTGCAGTACGGCAACGCGTCCGTGTTCTATCAAGAGGCGGCGCCGGTCGCGTACAGCGTGATCGTTCGTCCAGCCGGGGCATCGTCAACAAGTGCGGCGACGCAATCGTGCCCGATCCCGCAGCTGCAGACGAACGCGAAGTACACGGTCGTGATCGTCCAGACGCCGGGGAATCCGACGCCGTCGGTCAACTGCGCGCTCTTCCAGGACTTCGACTACACGTCGGCGCCGCAGTATCGCTTCCACGAGGCCGCCTACAACACGGGACGCACGTCCTACGACTTCGGCGTGACGAACACCGCGGCGACGACTCCGGGCTCGCCGTCCACGGTCAACGGCAACGCACCGCAGGGGCTTGTCGCGGTCGGCGGCTCGACGCCGACCTACACCCAGGCGCAACCCCTGGGCTTGGCTCCCGCCAGCGGCGCAGCGTTCGCGATCGGAACGGGCGGCGCGGCGACGGGACAGAGCGAGGTCAGCGTCGCGACGCTGCCCTTCAACCAGATCTTCAACTCAGGCCCCGGCACGCCGTCGATGCCCAACAGCGCGAACTCGCTGAACTACCCGCAGACTGCCGGAACCTCGGTATTCGCGATCGATTGCACCGCAGCATCGGCCGCCGCGCTCGGCACCGGGTTCACGTGCACCTCCGGCGTCACGCTGATCGGAACCTTCGACA